>NZ_JBRIIQ010000001.1:0-234688 GCF_052976905.1 Glaciimonas sp. GG7
GCAGTCGGTGATAGCTTCTCTAAGCGCCCGGTTCATCGAGCACGAATCGATGGCGATCAGCTCGGCGGTGGGCGCAATTAAACGGATATCGTGATCGGGAATATTTCTGCCGAAATCGAATACCCCTTTCGGAATCTTCAATTCATTGAGATAGCTAAACCGCCGCGCATAACCGCTGGCCTGTGCAAAGTCGAGCAGACGGATACCGGGCGCACGCAACAGCTTGCCCATCGTCGGCGGCGCAGCCGAGTCGCCCATCAGAAATGCGGCATCGATCTTGCCGTCGGTGAGCGCACTAGCCGCCTCGTCGCCGCCCAGGTCGAGCAGCTCGGTCTTGCCGCCGGGTTCAATCCCATTGGCTTTCAAGAGCGTCAGCGCCAGCACCCGCGAGCCGCTGCCCTGCGGTCCGATGGCAACCCGTTTGCCACGTAACTCAGACAAGCGATCGAGGATTTTTTTACTCCGATAAAACACCGAAACCGGCACGTAGGCAATGCTGCCCAGCGACATCAAATGATCGCTCGAAAGATCCGCTGAAAGACCGGATGCCACGCCGCCTTGCACAAACCCGAGATCAACCCCGGAGGTCGGATCATTGAGTTTTTTCAGATTATCGAGCGATCCTTCAGAGCGCACGATGATGAGCTTGACGCCGTTACGGGCTAATATTTTTTGGTATTTTTCGGCGACGTTCCAGAAGTTGCTATGTTCAGGCCCGGTCGCAATCGTGATCGTTTTTGGCGGTGCCGGATTGATCAGCCAAATCGCCAGCCAGACCGCGACCCCCGCCAGTAAGACAATCGGACCAAAACTGATCGCCAGATCGCGCCACGAAATGGCGACAAATTTTGCCTTGATATGTTGAGCCGACTGCTGTGGTTTTAGGACGATATCTTGAATAGCCATGCGCTTCCTAGGCCCGATCAGCGGCAGACAATGATCGGCTAAATGTGCTCCACGAAAAACGACTCAGCGGCAATTGCACCCAGTGATAAAACGCCGCCCCGGCCAGCATACTTGCGCCCCACGCCAGCACCATCCCGATGGCTTGCAGCAACGGCGTATGCGCGACAAAGCGGGTAAACACCGCGTTGACAATCAAACATACAGGGAAATGAATCAAAAATATTCCGTAAGAAATATTGCCTAAATAACGGCACCATAACCATTCGCGCCCCACGCCGCGCCGACTCACCCACACCAAAACACAGGCAACCGCTAACGCCACCGCGATCCGGCTACGGAAATCCAGTATTAATGCACCCAGTGTCGGTACCAATATCGCCGCCAGCAACAACAGAGCAACACCCCGATGACGTCTGGCATCGCTGGCCCACCACGCGATAATGCCCAGCCCGTAACTGCCAAAGAAATATAAGCCCCAGGCGTCCCACGTCGCATCGCGATTAAAGTACAACAGCGATACACAAACGCCACAGATCACCAGCACAGGTACCAGCCCGGCAACAATCAACGGCGCGCCGCCAAAGCGCCCGGCAATCAGTTTGCCCGACAGCCATAACAACAACGTCAACAAGGCATACAACTGAAAATCAATCGCCACATACCAGGCCCCGGCTGAGATCGATTCATACCCCAGCACGGTATGCAGCAATAACGCATGCGCTGCCATTTGCATGAAGCCCGGCATGGCAGAGATGGAGTAATGCGTCATCCAGGACGCCGCCAACGCCGAAGCCCCGACGGCCAAACCGGTCGCCACCATAAACGGCGGCACCAGCCGGACATAGCGCCGCCAGACTAAGCCGAGCGGATCGACGACACCGGGCATGGCGCGTGGCGACAACGACTTGGCCGCCAAAAAGCCGCTGATGACTAAAAATACCTGTACGGCGATGCGCGCGTAGGTATCAAGCCAGCCGATGAATGTGGGAGCAAATAGTCGGACGTGATCCGACATCGGGCCGTAGAAAGCCAAGTGATGCAGGACGATGCATTGCGCAGCGACAATTCTTAAGAAATCGATAAATCCGCTTTGAAAATGGCGGTTGCGACCATCCACAGAGGGAGTGGACGACCCGTGCAGCGGCGGTGAAACGTTCATGATTACTTCATTATTCATACGGATAGGGCGCTCATGATACTGGTTCGGCTGGCCCTGTCCAACGGAAAAGAGTAACTGTTACTGTTGTGTTGTATGCAAGGGTATGTCGCAAGTTGCATAGCTGAAACTTCGGTCACATCGCTGTCCTCAAAAAGAGCAATTTAGCGGTTGACCGTCGCACTTCTGCGGAGGTATTGTGTCGGCTGTTCTCACCATGGGAACGCAAGCTTGAACGCTTGGTTGTACGCTGTAAACCTGGGCCGTGTCATACGGCCTGGGCCCTAAGTTCGTCCTTTCTCAGGGCGGCATTGGCGAGGAAGCCTAGCGCTTGCTGGTTTATGGTTTGCAGCACCAGTCGTTCAACCTTGTCATTTGCCGCCCACCCCCGTCACCCGACGGGACCAGACTAAAGGATCGAACCGTGCCAAACACCAACGCCTCCCAAACCTCTCCCCACGCAGCACAGCAAACCCTCAGCGACGCTATCGACTGCGAACAGCAATTGTTCATCATGGAGCACGACGCCCGCAGCGCCAATCTCTCCAAAGCCATCGCCATCATTTTCAACCTGATCGAGGCCAATGACGCCTATCGCTCCCCGTCCCATCCCTCATTCGGCGATGCCAGCAAGCTCCCCATGAACATCGATGACGATACGGCATTGAAAGCCTTCATGCTCGATGCGATCAAACTTTCCGGCGAATATGCATTGCAACAAATCGAATGGCTGGAAGAACATCAGCGCACGCTACGCAAGGCCAGAAAAGCCGCCGTGGAAGATGCAGCCCGCGCTTGTTCTAAATAATCAATCGCGCTTACTGCAATGCTTTTTCCTGATGCGCTACGTCAAATTTGACTAGTTTTTTCGCCCTCATGACGAAAAAGACAAAAAAGTATCAGTCATTCATCATTTTAAAGGTAGTACTGCGGGGTGCGAGCGCCTAGACTCCATGCATAAACAATAACGCGACAACGCGATATGACGCCGGTTTAAAGGAGTTGATCTCCGCATAACCTGGCAACAATCAGCGATGCGCATAAGCAGGAGACAAAGGTATGACTTTCAATGCATCGCAGGGTGACACTCTGCTGGCCGCCTGTATCTGTAGCAACGCGCTGAGCGCTATGGATGCGGCGTGCCCCGTACCTCTTTTATTCCCATCTTGAGGAGATAGCCATCTCCTTAATTCTTTACCTCTTTTTGTAGTACCGGCCCTCCGTGCTTAGGATGGCCGCGCTTGTTTGTACTTGCTCAACCTTGTTTCACCAAACTAACTATAACTATATTGGAGATCACCATGCATCTACGCACCTGGAAGTTCACCTGCGCCGCCGCCGTCACCGTCTTACTGAGCACCAGCGCCGTCGCTCAGAGCATCGCCCCCGCCAAGATCGCCTTCCTGATGCCGGATCAATCGTCAACCCGCTATGAGCAGCACGACCATCCCGGCTTTGTGGCTGAGATGAAGAAGCTCTGCGCCGCTTGCGAAGTGCTGTATCAGAATGCGGACGGCGACGCTTCACGTCAGCAACAACAATTTAACTCGGTCATTTCTCAGGGTGCCAAGGTCATCGTGCTGGACCCGGTGGACTCGACCGCTGCCGTATCGTTGGTGAAAGCGGCGCAAGCCAAGGGCATCAAGGTGATTGCCTATGACCGCCCTATTCCGCAAGCCAAGCCAGACTTCTATGTCTCGTTTAACAACGAAGGCATCGGCAAAGCGATTGCTGATTCGTTAGTTGCGCACCTGAAAGCCGAGGGCGTCTCTCCTAAGGATGTGGGCCTGCTGCAAATCAATGGCTCGCCTACCGACGCGGCTGCCGGACTGATCAAGAAAGGTATCCATGCCAGCCTCGACAATAGCGGCTACAAAATTTTGGCTGAGTACGATACGCCTGAATGGGTGCCGGCCAAGGCACAGCAATGGGCCAGCGGTCAGGTTTCGCGCTTCGGCAAGAAGATCGTCGGCGTGGTCGCCGCCAATGACGGTACTGGTGGCGGTGCGATTGCCGCCTTCAAGGCTGCGGGTGTCAATCCTGTGCCTGCTGTATCGGGTAACGACGCGACTATCGCGGCCTTGCAATTGATCATTGCCGGTGACCAGTACAACACTATCTCCAAGCCTAGCGAAATCGTGGCAGCTGCCGCGGCCCAGACGGCGGTAAAACTGTTGGCTGGTGAAACGCCAAAAGCCGAACTCATGCTCTACGGCACGCCATCGCAATTGTTTGTCCCGGCTGTGGTCACTGCGCAAAACCTGAAAGCCGAAATCATTGACAAGATGGTCAGCGGCAAGCCGATCCAGACTGCTGCTGAGCTGTGCGTAGACCGCTATGCGGCAGGTTGCAAGAAACTAGGCATCATTCAGTAATCAACCATGACAGCCCAATCATTGCAACAACAGACATCCCCACGCGAATTAGTTCTGAGTCTGCGCGGGGTGTCCAAACGCTTTGGCGCAGTCTCAGCGCTGACCGATATCGATCTTGACGTCTATGCGGGAGAGGTGGTTGCCTTGGTTGGCGACAATGGCGCTGGCAAGTCCACGCTGGTCAAAATCCTGTCCGGCGTACATCAGCCGACCACAGGCACGATGACCTTTTGCGGCAAGCCGGTGGTCATGGCAGATCCGAGCGCCTCGCTGGCGCTTGGTATTGCCACCGTGTTTCAGGATCTCGCGCTGTGCGAGAACCTTGACGTGGTGGGCAATATTTTTCTGGGCAAGGAGCTCAACCCCTTCCAGTTGGACGAAGTCGCGATGGAGGTCAAGGCCTGGAAGCTGCTCAAGGAGCTTTCGGCGCGGATACCGAGCGTACGGATTCCGGTGGCGTCCCTCTCTGGCGGTCAACGCCAGACGGTGGCGATTGCACGCTCGTTGCTGCTGGAGCCGAAACTGATTCTGCTCGACGAACCGACTGCCGCGCTCGGCGTGGCGCAAACGGCTGAAGTGCTGGATTTGATTGAACGGGTACGCGCCAAAGGGCTGGCGGTCGTGATGATTAGTCACAACATGGAGGATGTGCGGGCCGTGGCCGATAAAATTGTCGTGCTACGCCTGGGCAAGAACAACGGCGTCTTCGCACCCGATGCGACTAATGGGGAACTGGTGAGTGCGATTACCGGGGCGTCGGACAACTCGGTATCACGGCGCTCGCATCGGCGCGAGTCTGAACGCAACATTCAGTCGGATCAACCACAGGATCAACCATGACCAGCCCTACCAACAACGCGGCACCAGCCGCAGCGCTACTAGACCGCAGCGATGAGCGCTATCAGGTCGCCAGCGGCTTCGGTGGCGCGATCCGTAGTTTCATCGACCGTATCCGCTCGGGCGATCTGGGGTTTCTGCCCGTCATCCTGGGTACGGCGATCATCTGGACCATTTTCCAGTGCATCAACCCGATTTTTCTATCGAGCAATAACCTCATCAACATGCTGTTTGATGCATCCACGGTCGGCGTCATTTCGCTGGGCATCGTCTGTATTCTGATGGTGGGCGAAATCGACCTGTCAGTTGGCTCGGTCAGCGGTTTCGCCTCCTCCATCGTGGGCGTGCTGTGGGTCAATCATGGCTGGCCGGTGGCGGTGGCGATTGCTGCTGCTGTGGCGACCGGGGCGCTGATCGGCTTGCTGTATGCGCAGATGTTTAATCGCTTCGGCATGCCCAGCTTTGTCTCCACACTGGCGGGCTTGCTGGCGATCCTGGGCGCGCAACTATACATCTTGGGCGGTACTGGCTCCATCAATCTGCCCTATGGATCGCCGCTGGTGGACCTGGGACAGTCGCTGTTTATGCCAGCCGCCTTTGCCTATTTGGTGGTGGCATTCGCTGGGGTGGTGATGTTTGTGACCGGTTGGAGAACAGCAGAGCGTCGCCGTCAGGCCGGTCTGTCGGGTGAGTCGATGACGCATCTGCTGGTGCGTACCGTCACGCCGGTGGTGGCGCTGGAGTTGGTGGCACTGTACTTCTATCAGGATCGCGGCATCCCGTGGCTGTTCGGCATCTTGATCTTTCTGGTGCTTGGTCTGAACTACTTGCTCACGCGCACACAATGGGGTCGCATGATGAACGCCGTGGGCGGCAACCGTGAAGCGGCACGCCGCGCCGGGATCAATGTGCGGGCGGTGTATTCCAGTGCTTTCGTCCTGTGCGCGGTGCTGGCAGCTTTCGGCGGGGTACTGGCCGCGGCGCGACTGGCTTCGGCTAGCCAGCAAGCCGGGACTGGCGACGTCAATCTGAATGCGATTGCGGCGGCGGTCATTGGTGGAACGAGCCTGTTTGGTGGTCGTGGCAGTGCCTGGTCTGCGCTATTGGGCGTGATCGTGATTCAGTCGATCTCCAGTGGATTGACGCTGCTGGACCTGTCGTCGTCGTTGCGTTACATGATCACCGGCGCGGTGCTGGCGATTGCAGTGATCGTCGATTCGCTGGCACGCCAGTCGCGTATTTCGCACGGTCGGGCCTGACTGACAACGCTAATGCTGTTCAGAAGCCACATATCCGTTCGGGCTAAGTAGCCCATCGGGCGTATCGAAGTCAGCGCTGATGCATATGCGCCTTCGATACGCTGCGCTACTCAGTCCGAACGGTTTCTTAACTAAACAACGTTAGTATGCAACGCGATATGTTGAGTAGCGGTTTGACTAATAAGGAGTATTGCCATGGAACCTGATCTCGAATTAGTCAGCGTACGCCGGGATGAGTCCTTTGCCGCATGGACGCATGGTTATCCCTACCGGACCGTGCGCTGGCACTTTCATCCTGAGTACGAAATCCATCTGATCACGGCCACCACGGGCAAATTTTTTGTCGGCGATTATATCGGCACGTTTGTGCCGGGAAACCTCGTCATGGTAGGGCCGAATCTGCCGCATAACTGGGTCAGTGAAGTGCCAGACAGTGCACCGGTTGCGCAACGTTGCGTGGTGCTGCAATTTCCCAGTGCGTTGATCGCGAATGGAATTGCGGTTTTTCCAGAGTTACAACATATGGAGACCTTGTTGCAAGAGGCGCGTAGCGGTTTGCTGTTTGCGCCCGAGACGGGCCTGGCGGCTCAACCGCTGATGCAGGAGTTAATCGGTGCACGCGGTTTTCGGCGACTACAGCTATTTTTGTCCTTGCTCGATCTGCTCACGCATGACACCGGACGCAAGCAATTAATGCATTCTGAGTACGCACCCGATCCGCTGAACTATATGTCGTCAAAGATCAATCTGGCGTTAAGACATATCAGTAAAAACTTATCGACTGAACTGCGTGAGACCGATCTTGCCGAATTAACCGGCCAAAGTGCGAGTACATTTTCACGCGCTTTTCGCAAACATACCGGCATGCCTTTTGTCGGCTACGTGAATCAACTACGCATCAACATTGCTTGCGAGCTGCTGACAAATGCCAAGCTGAGTATTACGGATATCTGCTTCAAGGTTGGCTTCAATAATTTGTCTAATTTTAATCGTCAGTTTCTGGCGCAAAAGGGTATGTCACCGTCTAAATTTCGTGAGTATGACGAAATGAAGGTGTTGCAATGCAATGCGGCTTAATCAGGCTAGGACATGTTTATTTACACATAAAAACTCCGTTCGTACTGAGTAGCCCAAAGGGCGTATCGAAGTAAATGCATGCGGTGGTGCATCTTCGATACGGCACTTTGTGCCTACTCAGTCCGAACGGCTAAGTGATACTTAATCTCCAGGAAAAAATAATGAAATACGCACAAGTCGACATGCAGGCCGTTGTCTGCCACGGACCAAAAGATTACCGGCTGCAAACCATTAAGCGCCCGAGCGCAGGTCGCAATGAACTGGTAATCAAGATAGCCGCCTGCGGGATTTGCGCCAGCGATTGCAAATGCCATTCCGGTGCGGCGATGTTCTGGGGCGGGGACGGCCAGCCGTCCTGGGTCAAGCCGCCGGTTGTGCCGGGGCATGAATTTTTTGGTTACGTGGTCGAAGCAGGCGAAGATGCCGAAGCCCATTTCGGCGTCAAGATTGGCGACCGGATTATTGCCGAGCAAATTGTGCCTTGCGAGAAATGCCGCTTTTGTAAATCCGGCAAATACTGGATGTGCGAAGTTCACAATATTTTTGGCTTTCAGCGCGATGTCGCCGACGGCGGCATGGCGGAATACATGCGCATTCCACCGAGCGCACTGGTGCATAAAATTCCGGCGGCGATCACGCTCGAAGATGCGGCGATTATCGAGCCGATGGCCTGCGCGATCCATACCGTCAACCGTGCCGAAGTCCAGCTCGACGACGTGGTGGTGATCGCCGGAGCCGGACCGTTAGGCTTGATGATGGTGCAGATTGCGCATTTAAAAACGCCGAAGAAATTGGTGGTCATCGATCTGGTACCAGAACGGCTGGCGCTGGCGAAAGAGTACGGCGCTGATGTCGTCATTGACCCGACCAAAGAAGACGCGCTGGCAATTATCCACGCGTTGACCGAGGGTTACGGTTGCGACGTCTACATTGAAACCACGGGCGTGCCAGCCGGTGTCACGCAAGGTCTGAACCTGATTCGCAAGCTGGGACGGTTTGTTGAGTTCAGCGTCTTCGGCAAGGAAACCAGCGCCGACTGGTCGATCATTGGTGACCGCAAAGAACTGGATGTGCGCGGTGCGCATTTGGGGCCGTATTGTTATCCGGTGGCGATTGATTTGTTTGAGCGCGGCTTGATTACCTCTAAAGGCATTGTCACGCATACGTTCGGGCTGGGCGATTGGAGCGCAGCATTTGCGCTGGCAAATTCGACTGACTCGATCAAAGTATTGCTCAAACCTGCTGATTGAGGATCTCATGGACAACCTTATGGATTACGTCATTGGCGTTGATATCGGCACCCAAAGTACCAAGGCGCTACTGGTCGATACCAGCGGCGTAATCGTGGCGCAACATGCCAGCAGCTATCAGGTCGATACGCCTAAGCATTTGTGGGCCGAACAATGGCCTGCGGTTTGGGTGGCGGCCGTCACCGAATGCATCCGTGAAGTCGTACAAAAAAGCGGCTTAGCGCCTCAAGAGATTAAGGCCGTGTGCGTGAGCAGTTTGTACGGCGGGGCCGGAATTCCGGTCGATGCCGCCATGCAGCCGCTGCATCCTTGCCTGATCTGGATGGACCGACGCGCCAATGACGAGGTCGATTGGGTCAAGAGCCATCTCGATCTGGAGCGCCTGTATGACATCACCGGCAACGGCGTCGATAGCTATTACGGCTACACCAAAATACTCTGGATTAAGCACCATTTGCCAGAAGTCTGGCAGCGCACCCAGCAGTTTTTGCCGCCGAATGCGTATGTCAATTATTTGCTGTGCGGTGAAGTCGCCGTTGATCATAGTTCGGCGGGCAACATCGGCGGCGTCTACGACGTGCGCGAGCGCTGCTGGTCGGCAGAAATGTTGGACAAACTCGGTATTCCATTGAGCATGATGCCAGCGCGTTTGGTGGCGTCGAGCGATGTGGTGGGCGGACTGCTGCCCGAGCAAGCAGCGCTGTTGGGCTTGCTGCCCGGCACGCCGATTGTGGCTGGCGGGGTTGACGCGGCGGTGGCGACCTTTGCCGCCGGTGTCACGCAAGCGGGCAACCACGTGGCGATGATCGGCACCAGTATGTGCTGGGGTTACATCAACCAACATGTCGATGCACGGCACGGTTTGATCAGCATGCCGCATGTATTCAATAGCCAGAAAGACCTGTACGTGTTTGGCGGTGCGATTACGGCGGGTGCGTCGGTGAGTTGGTTTCGGGACGAATTCTGTCAGGCCGAAATGGCGGCAGCCAAGCTCGTTGAGCATGGCGACGCGCACAAAATTTTGGAAGACAACACGACCAAAATTCCGGCCGGGTCGGATGGCGTGATGTTTTTGCCGTATCTGATGGGCGAACGCAGCCCGATCTGGGACGCCAAAGCGAGCGGCGCTTTTATCGGCCTGAGCTTGATTCATACCCGTGCGCATTTGTATCGGGCGGTCCTCGAAGGCGTCAGTTTTGCGCTCAGACACAACATGGAAGCCGGGGCTAAAGGCGCACAGTCACTGGACGCCAAGTTAATTGTGGTGGGCGGTGCGGCGCATTCGGATTTATGGATGCAAATCATTGCCGATGTGACCGGCTATCCGGTCTACACCATTGAAGAAAACGTGGAAGCGGCCTTGGGTGCGGCGCTGCTGGCTGCTGTTGGGATTGGATTGGTGGATGATAAAACGGCAGAGCAAGGCTGGGTGACGTTGGTTGCTCGGACTATGCCTGACCCGACTGCGAGTGCGCTCTATAATCATGCATTTGCGCTGTATCGCGATCTTTATCCGGCACTGAAACCGATCATGCATCGGCTTCAGGGTGGGTATGCTGCAGTTGCCCTCGGTTAAGCGTTTTCGCTCGCGTCCAAAAGTGCATGGATCGAAGACGGCACTTCTCCGCGCATAAGCATGCGCTTGAATACTTCGTAGACATCCGTCCTGGAATCCGCTTTGCGCAACGTGTCTTCGTCGTTGAACCAGACATACGCAATTATTTGCACCGGAGTTGAGGCAAAACGGAAGAAGAGGCGATACCGGTCTGGCATCCCCTTCTTGACGCGACGCCAGTTGGCATATTGCTTACCAAGCGTCTTGCCTAATCGAAAATCGGGATGATCCGGATTGACCGGTACCAGTTGTGTGATGCACTTGTATACCGATGCCAATAGCCGTGTTTTGGGATGCGATTTATATTGAATCGGATCTTGTTGAGCGAGCTTGGTGACGGCTTGCTCAAGATCGTCGAGCGCTGCTTTGAACAGTTTGAAGTAAAAAAGCTGCCAGGTAGTTTGGGATGTATTCGATGGCACAGTACGTTTGCCTCAGTGCGTCAAGTCATCAGTACCATCAATATTGACACCCTCGACCAGCTTACCGATACGCGCAAGCTGATTTTGATCTACCGGCTCGATCAAGTCGGGGTGCTCCGCCATTTGCTTTTCGAGGAATTGCAGGAACCCAAGCATGACCGGGTCGGCATCTTCGTCCACACGTGGACGCTGCGCGGTATTTTTTGCCGACAACAGGACTTGGCCGTCCGCCAGCACCGTAGCGCGCACATCGCCGTTAAATTCGGGATGCGCCTTAAAGAAAGCAGCGTCGAGTCGAATACCTTTGGAGTTACCAACCGGCGTTACCTTACCGTTGTATTGCTCCGAATTTGATCGTGTGGTGGATGCCATGATAATTCCATAATGTAATTACGTAAGTGCTTACATTGTACTAAGCACCTCGACGTCCGTCCATAGTTACCTGTTGCGGCGTTATTGCAGATGGAAAGGACGAATTGGATCGCCCTTTAGGGCATACTCGCGGTCGTCAGTGCAGCGCACAATGTCATACAAATCCATATATCAACAACCTACCATGACCCCCGACCATTTAGCCCTGTTAGTGAGCTGGAAAATGCCTTACGGAAAATACAAAGACCGTTTGCTCGCCGATCTGCCGGGACATTACCTTGGCTGGTTTGCGCGTGAGGGTTTTCCGGCTGGCGAGCTGGGCGCATTGCTCGCGCTGATGTATGAGCTTGATCACAATGCGCTGCGGCATTTGCTCGACCCTCTGCGTAAAACAATCTAAATCTGTCTGTTCGCTGCGATTTGTTTGCGCACATCGCGCCGCACTATCGCATTGCTGAAGCGCTCACGCTGCTCATCCGTCACAGGAACAAGTGCAGGAACGGGAACAGGTTTGCGATCCTCGTCCACCGCCACCATAGTGAAGTAACAACTGTTGGCATGGCGCACTAAGCGCTTCTGGATGTTTTCGGTCACGACTTTAATACCGATTTCCATGGATGTTGTACCTGTAAAGTTGACTGACGCCAGAAAAGTCACCAGTTCGCCAACGTGTATCGGCTCACGAAAGACCACCTGATCGACCGACAGCGTAACTACATACTTACCCGAGTAACGGCTGGCGCAAGCGTAGGCCACGCTATCGAGATATTTGAGTACGGTGCCGCCGTGCACGTTACCGGAAAAATTAGCCATGTCAGGCGTCATTAAGACGGTCATTGTCAATTCGTGCGAGGGTGAAGCGATCATGATTTCTTGCCTTTGGATGGAGTCGTGTAACGAATATAAAGGCTTTAATTGCCGAGCCGCAGTAGTAGCACAAGGATGGCCCGGATTGATTGACACATTATGGCGCAGGCGGCTTGTCGGGCGCGGCCAAAATAGTGTTTTATTTTTAATATCAGATATCAATCAAACCCGCATCAAAATGTCAACGGCTTCACATAACCAGTCAGTTCGAAATAACCCCGCCCCACTGGTTTTCCCTCACGACTTACCTTCACTGCCCCCTCCCAATACACCGATCCGGTCGACTGCCGCGAATCGAGCTCCTGATCATCTTGCAGCGGACTCAGCAACCATTCGACCGCCCCCGTGCGCAGGAGCGATTGCACCGGATAGCTGGCGTCGGTGCGGGGCGAGCGCCACTGACGTTGCGGTATAAAACTCACCGCATCCGGGCCGAACTGGGTGGTGTTACCGGTGGCGTCACGCAACGCGGCATGCGCCCATACTTTGGCCCCGTTTTTGCTGCGAATCTGAAACGCCATCAAGGCCGATCCATCGTCCAGATTCGCGCCCAACCAATCCCAGCCGGAGGCGTCGGCGTCGAGTACGCTGGTTGACCATTCGTGATCGAGCCACGCGGAGCCGGTAATTTTTTCTTCTCGTCCCACGCGCATGACTGTACCGCTGACCTGCAATTGCGGTTCGCTATAGTAATAACTGGCCTGCGCCGGTCGTGGCCCCTTGCGCGAATAACCGCCCTCGCCTTGCAGCAACGGCGCTTGGGTCGGCGTCAACGCCAGTTTGAGCGTGAAGTCGCGCGCGACGATATTGGCCGTATAACTCCCGTCAGGGTTGCGCACGAAGCGCCAGTCATCGACCGCTACGTCGGTATTGCCTTGTTTGGCGTAGGCCAGACCGAAACCGGCACGGGCGCTTTTTTGATCGTGCAGTAACTTCCCCCACGCCGGATCGGATAAGGCGGCGTGGGCAATGATTAACTGCGTTGGTGCAAAGGCGCTGGGATTGGCGCGGTCATGCTCGGTGGCAGAGCGGAAAAAGGTGACCTGGAACCCCAGCGGTTTGCCGTCAGGCAGGGTCAGCCAACCGGTTGCGTACCACCATTCGGTGCGAAAGTCGGGATGCGCGCCAGTATCTTGCGGTAGCGTGAGCGGATGATCTGGCGTCACTTGGGCAAATTGGGGCGGCGTAGCGTGTGCCACGTTGAACATTAACAACCACACCAAAAGTAAAATGCGCATCACCAATCCTCCCGCACAGCACGTACAGCATCCATCGCAACAGAGCGCAAACCGGCCACCACAGCCGTCACCGTGGCAGAAATCAGCAGCAACAACGCCACCAGCCCTAAACCGCGCCACGGCAAATGTAGTTGCATGGTCCAGTGAAACGATTGCGGATTGACGATAAACACCAGGATCAGGCTAATCGTCCAGCCCAGCAGAAAACCGACTGCTATCCCGAGTGCGGTGAGCAAACATCCTTCCACGGCCAGCATCGCCAAAATCTGCCTTCGGGTGACGCCAACGTGGCGCAGCATCCCAAACTCCTGCGTGCGCGCCAGCGTTTGCGCCGAAAATGTCGCCGCCACGCCGAACAGACCGATCACAATGGCGACCATCTCGAGTAAATAGGTGACCGCAAAGCTGCGATCGAAAATCTTCAGACTGATGGCACGTATATCGCCCGGCGTAGAAAATGTCAGCGCGTTGCCAAACGGCAGTGCACGCATGGCGGCAATGACGGTTTCTGGCTTGGCACCATGCTGCAGAATCAGCGCCGCGTCAGTCGCGTCGGTGTCGCCAGTCAGACGGCGATAGTCGCCCAGCCGCATCTGGATCGCACCGGTTTGCCGCGCATAATCGCGCCAGACTCCCGCCACGACAAAAGTGTGTAATTGTGCACCGACTGGCAATTGCACCCGCTGTCCTGGTTGGTAGCCGTAGAGATCGCGCATGGCCTCAGAGACCCAGATCGGCAACGCATCGGCCCCTATTGCCGCTGGCAACATCATCTTGCCGGTGATAGGCAAACTACGCGCCGGATCGGACGCATCAATTTCTCGCGCAATGAGTGCCACCGGTGGACGTGCGGGAGCCAGCGTCAGGGTCGAAATATGCGAAAAGTTCGCCCGTGCAATGCCCGGCACGGCGGCCAGCAAGGTCTGCTCTGCACTGTGCATGGCCCCGGTATCGCCACTGCCAGCGGAGCGTACGTAGACATCGGCGGAGAGTAATTGCGTGAGCCAGTCATCGACCGACACCCGAAAACTCGCCACCATAATCGCCATCGCTACTATCAGGCTAAAACTCGACAGCACTCCGCCCAACGCGATGGACGCGTGTCCCGGCACGTTGGCAAGCCGGGCCAGTGCCAGCGTTTTGATGACGCCGCTGCGACTACTGATGATGGATTTTTGCAGCATAGGAAACACCAACGCTGCCAAACGCGGCATTAGCGCAATCCCGCCGATGAGCAACAACGCCACCGCAATATAGCCAAAAATCGGCAGATCAAATAATGGCGGCATTTGCGTCAGCAAGCCGCCTGCCAACAAGCACAGTAGCGCAGGCCACGCGCTCGCCAGCCGGGCCAGGGCCATTTCTGCGCTACCGGATTTCAGTGCTGCCGCCGGACGCGCACGGGCGGCTTCCAGCGCCGGAGCCAGACTTCCCAGTAACGCGATGCCCGTGCCGAGTGCGAGAAAAATCAGCGCAGCGGGCGCATCGAATTGCACACTCGGTTGCACGCCGCGAAAAAATCCGCCGCCCAAATCGCCGCCAAAAAAATGTAAAGCTGTCGCCGCCATCGCGTAACCCAACGCCAATCCGAGCATAGACCCCAGCGCGCCCAGCAAGCCGCCTTCAAGCAGAATTTGGCGCAATAGCTGGCCCCTTCTCAGACCCAACACGCGCAACAAAGCAAACTGTGCACGCCGCCGGATCACCGATAAAGCCTGCGTTGAAAACACCAGAAATGCGCCAGTGAACAAGGCCACCAACGCCAGTACATTCAGATTGATGCGATACGCGCGGGACATATTATTGGTGCGATCTTCCTGATCCTGACTTTCCAATACCTGCAACTGGCCGTGCGTTTGCGCCAACAACGTGCGGCGAAACGTCTCACGATTGACGCCCGGCGCAAGCCTCAGATCGATTCCTGATAATTTTCCGAGTCGATTAAAGCGCCATTGCATAGCGCCTATGTCCATGACGGCAATGCGCTGCCCTGCTCTTGCGCGGACCAAGCCGCCGGCTACACGCAGCTTGACGATGCCGGTACCACTGCGCAGCGCGAGCTGATCGCCGGGAACAACTTTTAACCATATTTGGGCAGCTGGGGATAAAAATATTGCGTCATCGGCGAGCGTGTCGAACGGATGCTTTTCATCCGGCACGCCGATCAAGTCCGGCGCAATCTGTGCCGCACGAAAGACATCGATACCTAATACTTTCAAGGCAGTTTGCTGACCCGGTACCGTGACGTCTAGTTCTAACACCGGACTGGCTAAGGCGACGCCTTTTTGCCGGGCGATTTCTGGATAGAGCGCCTCATCAAAGAGCGGCTGCACACCGCGTACTTGCAGGTCTGACTGACCGGACAGACTACGCGCTGCTGCTGAGAATTCGTTAAAAGCCGCGCCGTTGATCAGGTCAACCGCGTAACCCAACGACACGCCAAGCGCGATGGCGATCACGGCGACTAAGGAGCGGATCGGATAGGCGCGCCATTCTGCAAAGAGGAGCCAGCGTGGGAGTAAAGAAATGGCGCTAAAGCCGGGTTTCGGCGCTAAATTCATGCGCTGACCAGCAGCGGATGCAGACCGCTAGCCGTCAACTCCAGTATCCGATCGGCGGTGGCAGCGGCTGTCATTGAATGCGTGACCATGATGGCGGAGGCACCATTGGCTTTAATTTCCTGCCGCAGTAACGTGAGTACTTCGTGCGCGGTTTCGGGGTCGAGATTACCGGTTGGTTCATCGGCCAGAATCAGTTTGGGGCGATGCACCAGCGCCCTGGCAATGGCGACCCGCTGCATTTCGCCGCCCGATAATTGACGCGGAAAATCGTCGCCTCTGCCAGCGAGACCCACCGCTGCCAGCATCTCAGTGGCCCGGGCAAATCCTTGTCCATTGAGCAGCAACGGCAAGGCGACATTCTGTTGCAGCGTTAAATGCGGCAAGATATGGAAAGCCTGAAATATGAAGCCGAGCTTTTGACGGCGTAAGCGCGTCGCAGCATCATCATCCAGACTGGACATGGCGACGCCATCGATCAAGACCATGCCAGCGTCGGCGGTATCAAGCCCTGCCACCAGATTGAGTAGCGTCGATTTACCGACGCCGGAGTCGCCCATGATGGCCACATATTCACCGGGCCGTAGCACAAAATCGAGATGCGCCAAGACACTGCGAGCGTGACCGTAAGATTTTTGCAGACCGCGACATTCAAGCGCGGGGGCTGTTGTAGCGAGCATCAGGGTGATCCATCTGGAGGGAGAAAAACAATCGGAGAGTTGGTTTTGCGGGAAAGCTGTACGTCGAATACAAATCTGATAAAGACCGGGCTTAAGCGTTTAGGAGCATTGCTGAGTGTAGTGGATTTTGCAGAATGTCACAGGCCGTACATGTGGCGCATTCGTGCGTCAGGTTACTTTTCGAAAAGTGAGATTAATCCGTACCTCGCCCGTTTGTGGATGATGCGCTCGCTTCAATGGCAACACGCCGTGAAAATGCAATCTGACAGGACCGCCCCAGACCACAACATCGCCGTGCGTAAGCGCAATCCGTTGCGGCTTGTCTTCACGCCGTGCTCCGCCAAATAGAAAAACGGCGGGAATGCCGAGCGAAACCGAGACGATAGGCGCAGCAAAGTCACGCTCATCCTTATCCTGATGCAACGCCATCCGTGCGCCAACTACATAGCGATTCATCAGGCAGGCTTCGGGGTCAAAATCGGGGAAACCGGCGCTCGCAGCCGCATCCTGGGCCAGCGTCCTGAGTACATCGGGAAGATCCGGCCACGGCTTACCGCTATCGGGGTCGACTGTGTCGTAACGATAACCACGACGATCCGTTACCCAGCCATAGGCTCCGCAACTGGTCATCGCCACCGACATTTGAAATCCGCCCGGTGTGGTCATATGTCGGCATGGGGCTTGCGTCATCACGCTGTCGATCGCTTGGAAAATGGCGGTTTCATAGGGCAACGCAAAATGACGCAACACCACCGCACCCGGGCAAATTTCCTCATGCCAGATACGGCCCTGCTCTGCTTCGTCGAATAAATTCACTGTCCGGCTTACTAGGCTGGTACGCCGACGATCACGCTGGAGGCCTTGAATATTGCGGTCGCTGGGGCACCTTCGGCTAAACCGAGTTCAGTTACGCTATCGAGCGTGATGATGGCGCAGACGGTGTTTCCTCCGGAGAGTGGGATGAATACTTCTGCATTGACCGCGCCGAGCGTCAATTTGGTCACTGTACCGGCAAGTTGATTACGGGCTGAGAGCCTGATGTCATCCATTCCGGTGGCGACCAGAACCCACGGTGCTTTAATCAAGGCAATTGCATCGACGCCGGGTTGCAGACCCAAACTTTTCGTACTCTCGCTGGTAATAGTGGCGACAAGTTTGTCGCCACCGGGCAATGTAATTTCAACTTCATCGTTGACGGCACCGGTTTTGACGTAGCTGACTTTGCCGGAAAATTGATTGCGGGCGCTGGTTTTCATGTTGTATTTTCTTTATTCGGTAATGAGAACATTAGCGCGATTTACTCAGCGGCATTTCTCGCATGTTCAACTCTTCTGGCCTGATCAGACTCTATCAATAATTGATAACGCGTCTCAGAGACCCTTTGCGATAAAACAGCGGTATAGCGCTCGCGTTGGAGCCATTCTATGATCCAGGATGTCAAGACTATTATTGTCACATAAACAATAATAGTGTACAGATCGGTTATCGCTATTAGCTGAAACGAATAAAACGGTTTTTTAAAAAAGAAAAATGCTGTTGGCAGGCTAATTAAAAGTAGGCCTGTTGAATGCCAGAAACCAAAAAAATAGGCCATCACAATACAATTTATCGTAAAAAACAGCATGGTCATTGATTCATCCAGTGCCGAATTCAAAATATAGCGCAGACAAAATGCGATGGAAAATCCAAGCATACAGATTGCAATTGAGTCAATCCCACCTTGCTTCCAGGTTCTAGCGTTTTTTAATTTCATTACAGTTTTCAGATAATCAATAAGAGGTAATAAAAAAATCCGTCATTTCAGCCTGACTAATCAGGCGCGAACCTTAGCCACGACGATCTTTTAAGGCGGCCTTATTTTGTAAATCTCGATAAGACACATCGTTGAGATGCATCTCAATGTTTTTCTTCAGGAATTGAACGGTTTCGTTGGTCACGATTTCACGCTCATTATCGACTGTAATAATGTGATAACAATCACCCAGCCAAATCACCTTTCGCATTTCAGAGCTGACATGCTCCAAAATTAACTCTGGATTCTTGGGTGAGGCGGTTTCGTCATCGATCGCATGAATCACTAAAAGATTTGTTTTAACTTGCTTGAGCGACTTGCGCACATATCCCATCATTTTTTGCGCGGCATGAAGTTGCCTTGCCGGTATGGCTGCCGCGCCTACTGCGGCAATGCCATCTTTTTTAAGCGCATTGGCAACGCGTCTGCGCATGTCAAAATTCTTTATCCCAAATGGATCAGTCTCTTTATGCATCCAATTTTTATAGCCCAGCGTATAGGGAATTTTCATCAAGTGCTGGTACCAAGGGATCGCCCAGCCGTCATATTTCAGTATGGGCGATAGCGCAACGATGGCAATGACTTCGTTACTACGCGAGGCAACGGCCAGCGCCAATGTGGCACCCATGCTTAATCCACAAATAGAGACCGTTTTGAAATTCAATTTCAGGCGAGAAACCTCACTTTCAACGCATGCGCACCAATCTTCCCAATTGGGGGTAATGCCGGCAGTAACATGCCCCGCCGAATACTCAGGTATTAACAACTCAATGACTGCACAGCCACTTTTTCTGAGCGTTTTGGGTATGGATCCCATTTCTAACCCGGAGCCACATAAGCCGTGCAATAAGATCACAGCATGCGCAATAGGTTGTTCATTTTGCATTATTTTTCCGTAGAGTAGCTTGCCATAAGCGCCGATAAACAAGATTGTAGTCGATGCACGTCAGACCTAAGCAAATACCCCTCTGCTTTTTTGGGAATAATCCCATTCTTAAATTTTTACCATTTAGCGATACTTCTTCCACCGCATCACTACCAACCTGTTGATGCACCGGCAGCTTGACGACACGCGCTGCTTAAGTGGCCGATGAATCAAAAATAGGTGTTCAAGCCGCCAGGATCGCAGATCCGGTTTTGGTTGAAGTACTACTTTAAAGCGTGGGAAACAATTTACCGCGCACCGACTAACTCTGACAGTGAAAATTTCAGCCGCTTTCCCATCGGCCGGGAACGCTTGCATCGTTATTTTTAAGCTGTATTTTGGAAAGTGAATAATGTCTGTAACCAAAACCACAAAAGACGCATCATGCATCGCCATTTCTCTTCTGCTCATCGGTTGCGGTGGCGGTGGTGGTGGTGGTGTGCAAAATCCTAGTAATCCAACACCTATTCCAACCACAACAAAACCGGTTATATCAACACCGGTAGTCACTACTCCCGAACCAACAAAACCAACTAATCCAACGGTAGATACTCCTGAGCCGAAAAAACCAATTACGACGCCTGAGAAAGAAAAACCAGTTATTCCGGTGATTGATACGTCTAAACCGACAACACCAGAAAAGCCAATCAAACCGGTCATTAATCCGAGCGACTTCGTGCGCCCCACATTTGATAGCCAAGATCCAATTGGGATGAAAAAAACGCACGAAAGCGGCATCACCGGTAAAGGCGTAAGGGTCGGCATCATCGACACCGATTTTCTTGCCGGCAATAGCGAATTCGACGATCGTCTTCAATTGATCGGTTCAGGTAATGGCAATCACCACGGCACGCATGTAGCCGAAGTATTGGGGGGCAAGACCAGCGGCGTTGCTCCAGATGTCAGCATGGTGGGTTTGGCGAACGGCCGAGGTGAGGGTATGAAAGTCGAGCTCAGGTCCCATGATTTCATGTTACCAAATTTCCCGAAAATTGTTAATTTATCAATTGGCGATGGAGAAATTGTTAAAGGTGGGCCCGCACGTGCTGGTACTCGCACTTACCAAAGTTTGGTAGATTTTGGCGCGTTACTTGTTTGGGCGACTGGTAATGAAGACCGACTTAATCCTACTGAAGAGGCTGGTATGCCTTTGAATAGTCCCGGACTAGAAAAGGGTTGGCTTGCAGTCACTTCTGCAGACGTGCATGGTGCAGGATTTCAGCATGCGGTAAAACCCGGTTATGCCAATCGCTGTGGCGATGCGGCAAACTGGTGTCTGGCGGCACCAGGGCAATTTACCTCCGCAGTGACTGGGAAATTTGGAAATGGTACTTCATTTGCGGCGCCAGCCGTAACAGCAGCAGCGGCGCTGGTGAAACAAGCCCATCCCTGGATGACTGGCGATATGTTGAGGCAGACCATTTTATCTACGGCCACCAATATGGGCGAACCCGAGACCTATGGTTGGGGGTTATTAAACGTGAGCGAGGCCGTCAAAGGGCCAGCTTTATTTGCTAAACGCCTCGCGCTCGACGAGAACGTGACAGCCTTTGTTAACAAAGGTCAAGACTCTACTTTCAGTAACAATATTAAGGGTAATGCTGGCCTGATCAAAATGGGAGAGGGAACACTTACTTTATCCGGGAAAAATACCTACGAAGGTCGCACTCAGGTTGACTATGGTGTTTTAAATATCACAGGAACGATCAGTTCCAACGTCAACGTGACTAAAAAAGGTACATTGCGCGGCGCTAACGGACGCGTTGGTAGTGTCATCAATAACGGTAACGTGCAGGTAGCTGATCGGGGTTTGATTATCGCTGGAGATTACAGCTCAGAAAAATCCACACTGGTAAAGCAAATAAATTCCCCACTGGATATTCATGGTGCAGCGACCCTCGGTCCGGAATCCCAATTGATAGTGACGCGGCACAAAGATAATACGTCATTCGACTATATTTCAACGGAAGGAAATACTAATTTAATGTTAAGTGCGAGGGGCGGGGTAATCGGAGAGTTTAGTGACCTGGCTTTTAAGAAGGATGGCAGTGATGTTTTGGAGAAAGCGCCAAATCTTCTTAGTAACAGCGAACTACTACACAATTCTCATGATGTGAAATTGAAGACCTATCGCAATAACATAGAAGTCGTGGCGGCAGAAGCTTTCGCTGACGATGCTACACGGCTCAACTCAGCAGAGAATCTTGAGAAGGTATTGAAGGTAGCAGACGATCTGGTCGCTACAGGACAAACCAGCGGTGAGAATGCCGTATTTTTGATGAATGCAGCAGCGCTTCAGCAAACTGAAAATCTTGCCGCCGCAGCGGACGTATTTGATAGTTTGTCGGGACAAATTCACAGCTCGGCACAAGCACTGACCTTTCAACAATCACAATCCGTGAATCGCGATTTATCGAACCGTCTGGCCCAATTGGGCAGCAATGCTACAGCCAAAACCGGTCTGTGGAGCAGCGTCATTGCAAGTTCAGGAAAATTAAAACAGCACGGTTATGCGAGTGCAAACACAACTTTGTCAGGCGGACAGTTCGGTATCGATACGCGTTTGAATGACAAAACGATAGTTGGTGCGGCTTTGGCGTATTCGGACAGCACAGCGAGTTTTAATCGCTTTGGCGGGCAATCGAAAAGTCAGAATATTGGCGTCTCGCTATATGGTCGTCATGCTTTTGAGGTGGGCGGCGTCAATGCCTACGTGAGTGGTCGCGGTGGTATTGCAACGGTGGATAGTAATGTTAGCCGTACTGCGATTGTCGGATCGAAAGCCGTCAATTTAAATGCGAAACACACTGATCAAGTGTTGTCGGCGTATCTGGAGACGGGCTATGACCATCCCCTCACGAGCAATACCAGCATGACGCCATTTGCGGGTTTGTCGTATGACCGAGTCAAGCGCGGTGACTTTAATGAATCGGGCAATACATTTGGCTTGAGTGCAAATAGCCAATCGTATCAACAGAGTGCTGGCTTGCTAGGTGTGCGCGCCAATTCACAGTTCAACTGGTCAGGCGGAAAAAGTAATGTCCAAATGTATGCTGCCTGGCAGCATACATTTGACGGCGGAAATCTGGACTTTTCAGCTAACTACAATGGCGTAGCGGGAACGCAATTATCGGTAAAAGGCATAGGCTTGCCGCGTAATACGGGTTGGGTTGGTATTGGTGTGGCCACTGATGTCAGCAAGCGTTGGGGCTGGTTTGCCAACTACGATGCACAATTCGGCCAGGCAGGAAAGTTGAATAATGTTGTATCGGCAGGGATACGCATTCATTTGGATTGATATCGCTGTTTTGATTCATAGCAATCAATAGCAACCGGATCTGATGGCCGCCAAAGTAAATATTGGCACTGTCAGGTCTGGTTGTTTTACATCACAGAGGGGTTATTCGTCCCGCTATATGCGAGTTTTTTTGTGCTCTGAATAAGTAAATAAGTGGGTCAATAATTTTTAAAATCGACATTTGACAGGTCTGAAAAAGGGTCCTTACCGCGCAGGCACCCCACACTTTTGGGAATAATCCCATTCTTAAATTATCCCCCTTTAGCGATACTTCTTCCACCGCATCACACCCAACATTTTGATGCGCCGGTAACTTGACGGCATCCTGCTTGAGTCACCGGTGAGAAAAAATGTACTCCATGCCGATAGGTTTTGGTTGATGTGCTTCTTTTAAGGCGAGGGAACATTTCCCGCGCACCGACTAACTCTGACAGTAAAAATTTCAGCCGTTTTCCCATCGGTCGGGAACGCTTGCATCGTTATTTTTAAGCTGTTTATTGGAAAATAAATAATGTCTGTAACCAAAACCACAAAAGACGCATCATGTATCGCCATTTCTCTTCTTCTTATCGGTTGCGGTGGCGGTGGCGGCGGCGCACAAAATCCTGGCAATCCGGCGACGATCCCGACGACTACAAGACCTGTTGTTACACCAACGCCAGAAGTTCCTGTTGAGCGCATCAATCACTTATTCGATAGCACCGATCCAAGTCGGGCCAATCAGGCACAGGCCCAAGGCCTCACAGGAAGAGGCGTTACCGTCGGCATCGTTGACGGTGATTTCCAAACATCGCATCCGGAATTCAATCAACGTTTAACAAAAAAAGCGTATAAAAATGGGGGTATCGGTAACGGCAGCCCGCACGGCACTTGGGTAGCCGAAGCAATCGGCGGTCGTACCAACGGTATTGCTCGTGGCGTATCAATGGTGGGTGCAGCTGGCGGCAGCATTGGTAATACTAAAACATCTAGTATCAGTGGGGATATGTTCTACGACTTACAAGATAGAGGTGTCAACATCGTCAATTTATCTTTGGGAGGTGGCGACATTACCAAGGAGCGACCAACCCCAGGTTTAGTATCCGCGTATCAAAGTTTAGTAAAACAAGGCATGTTATTTATCTGGGCTACTGGCAATGAAAGTCAGCTCAACCCCTCTCCTGATGCCGGAATGCCGGACGCGTCTAAGGCGCTGCAAGAGGGCTGGCTTGCTGTGACCGCAGTCAATGCTGTTGGCGGCGACCAGGGATACGATCCAAGAAAAGACAAGGTCGCTGGCGATATTGCCAGTTATGCCAACCGTTGCGGCGTCGCAGCCAATTGGTGTCTGGCTGCACCGGGCGATTTCTTCTCAGCAACGACTAACGAAAGAGTGCACGGCACATCATTTGCAACGCCAGCCGTCACAGGTGCGGCAGCGCTGGTGCAAGAGGCATATCCGTGGATGAGCAATAGTTTGCTACGTCAGACCATTTTGTCGACCGCTACTGATATGAACGATCGGAAAACATATGGTTGGGGCTTGTTGAATACTAGTAAGGCGGTCAAAGGATTAGGTGCATTTGACACGCGTCTGGCGCTTGGCGAAAACGTGGTGATCGATTTCAATGATGTTAGCGCTGAATTCAGCAACGATATTAGCGGCGATGCAGGCTTGATCAAACAAGGCACCGGAACACTCACGTTATCTGGCAACAACACTTATACGGGCAACAATCGGGTTAACAATGGCGTTCTCAATCTTACTGGATCGGTACGCTCTGACGTCGCTGTCAATATAGGTAAGTTCCGGGCAGATAACGGTAGGGTTGGTGGCAGCGTTATCAACGACTACAAGGTGAGCGTGGCTGGGAAAGGCTTAGATATCGGTGGCGATTTTATTTCCAAAAATTACTCCACGCTAGAAAAGGAATGGCAATCGTCGTTGACCGTCGGCGGCGAAGTGAAGCTAGAACAACAGGTAGAGTTAATCATGACGTCGCCGACACGCGAAAAAACTGGCTATGTCACCGCACAAGGAAAGACTGAGAATGTTTTGAGGGCACAAAATGGCGTAAAAGGAAGGTTTGACCGGGTCTCATTTATGACTCCTGGTAGCGATAAATCATTCTCAGGAAAGTCACTTTTTCTAGATGCCACTTTAGACCATACTGACAAGAGCATTGATTTAACCGTCAAGCGCAACGATGTAGCAACGTTGGCTGCACAAGCTTTCGCCAGCGATGCAACACGCACCAACTCAGCTGAAAATCTTGAAAAAGTATTGCGCGTAGCAGACGATCTGGTCGCTACAGGACAAACCAGCGGTGAGAATGCCGTATTTTTGATGAATGCAGCAGCGCTTCAGCAAACTGAAAATCTTGCCGCCGCAGCGGACGTATTTGATAGTTTGTCGGGACAAATTCACAGCTCGGCACAAGCACTGACCTTTCAACAATCACAATCCGTGAATCGCGATTTATCGAACCGTCTGGCCCAATTGGGCAGCAATGCTACAGCCAAAACCGGTCTGTGGAGCAGCGTCATTGCAAGTTCAGGAAAATTAAAACAGCACGGTTATGCGAGTGCAAACACAACTTTGTCAGGCGGACAGTTCGGTATCGATACGCGTTTGAATGACAAAACGATAGTTGGTGCGGCTTTGGCGTATTCGGACAGCACAGCGAGTTTTAATCGCTTTGGCGGGCAATCGAAAAGTCAGAATATTGGCGTCTCGCTATATGGTCGTCATGCTTTTGAGGTGGGCGGCGTCAATGCCTACGTGAGTGGTCGCGGTGGTATTGCAACGGTGGATAGTAATGTTAGCCGTACTGCGATTGTCGGATCGAAAGCCGTCAATTTAAATGCGAAACACACTGATCAAGTGTTGTCGGCGTATCTGGAGACGGGCTATGACCATCCCCTCACGAGCAATACCAGCATGACGCCATTTGCGGGTTTGTCGTATGACCGAGTCAAGCGCGGTGACTTTAATGAATCGGGCAATACATTTGGCTTGAGTGCAAATAGCCAATCGTATCAACAGAGTGCTGGCTTGCTAGGTGTGCGCGCCAATTCACAGTTCAACTGGTCAGGCGGAAAAAGTAATGTCCAAATGTATGCTGCCTGGCAGCATACATTTGACGGCGGAAATCTGGACTTTTCAGCTAACTACAATGGCGTAGCGGGAACGCAATTATCGGTAAAAGGCATAGGCTTGCCGCGTAATACGGGTTGGGTTGGTATTGGTGTGGCCACTGATGTCAGCAAGCGTTGGGGCTGGTTTGCCAACTACGATGCACAATTCGGCCAGGCAGGAAAGTTGAATAATGTTGTATCGGCGGGGATACGCATTCATTTGGACTGATATCGCTGTTTTGATTCATAGCAATCAATAGCAACCGGATCTGATTGTCAGATCCGGTTGCTTTTTAGGGTTTACCCAGGCGAAAAACATCCCGCGAAGTTCAGTCCTATATGGCAAACCAACGATGTCACTTGTTGCAGTACCGCATAGCCTGACCATGATTAAATCGACACTTGAAATCATTGGTAGAACAACACCGGCTTTACCAGCATTGAACACCACTTTCTTGTTACTGCCTAATCTCAGTTCGGGATAAGCCAATCCGAAGTTAAGTAAAAACCGTCTATAAAAAAGGAAGAGTTCCAAGCAAATTATCAGTGATTTTGTTTCGCGACAAATAACCGATAAAAAAACAAGGAACTCTCATGGATAATCTTACCGAGCTTTACTGTCAGGTGGACGATTTTAGCCAACAATTTGAGCCACAGCTGAATGCCCGACTGATCAGCGATGGCAAACGTCGTCGTATTCGCGCTAGCGGTTTGTCGCTGGCAGAACTGATGACATTGGTGGTGCTGTTTCATCAATTGCGTTACCGCCAGTTCAAGTCATTTTATTTGCATCATGTATGTCAGCATTTGCGGCGTGAATTTCCAGGGCTACCCTCATACCAACGCTGTATTGAATTACTGCCCCGTTGTGCAGCAGCTTTCCCGGCCTTGTTTGAGACGCTCAAGGGGCAATGTACCGGTATTTCGATTGTCGATTCCACGCCTATTCGTGTCTGCGACAATTTGCGCATAGGTCGTCACCGTGTCTTTCGCGGGATTGCGCAACGCGGTAAAAGTTCGACTGGTTGGTTCTTCGGATTCAAATTGCACGCCGTCATTAATCATGTCGGTGAACTGATCGCCAAACGCGTTACTGCTGGTAATGTCGATGATCGCAAACCAGTATTAGATTTAATGGAAGAAGCCTTTGGCAAGCTCTTTGGTGACAAAGGATACATTTCAAAGATATTGCTGTGGTGCGCGACCTTGAAGGCCATGACCGTGGAACGTGACGTCGTCCTTGCTTGGCAGGGGGAAACGCTGGCGCAGTTGCGTGAAGAACTTTCCACGCGCGGTATCGAAATCGAACACCTCAAACTCCTCATCGCCAAACTCAAGCGCATGCAGTTCGGTCGCAAATCTGAGAAGCTCGATCACCAGATCGAACAACTCGACTGATTGCTGCGCAAAACATTGCTATATCTGACAGAACAATGGCATAAACTAATGAGGTATATTGAGAACGGCACTTGGCCCATCGATAATAATATGGTGAATCTCATGGCGGTTACCCGTGAAGCACCAGAATAGTTTCGACACAGCTGGCTCGATTGCCCAGCAGCATTGAGTTCAAGCTCCAACTACGCGGTCACTGTCTTATTGTCGCTGGTTCAAACAGCATGCCAACTTCCATGCTGCATTTGGATCAAACACTGAAAGAAGTTAGAGCGGCAAGCGGTCGATGGCTGCAAGGTCATTCGTGAGCTGATCACTAAGTCGACTACAAGCATAGGGGCTGGCCGGTCTAGGAGATGGAGACTTGAAAGAGGATGGTCGCTCTCTACGTGCAAAGCGCTGGTCGCCAAGCAAAAACCCTCCCAGATATCTCTGGGAGGGTTTTCTAATAAGAGCCTGACGATGACCTACTTTCACACTGGTTGCAGCACTATCATCGGCGCAAAGTCGTTTCACGGTCCTGTTCGGGATGGGAAGGGGTGGTACCAACTCGCTATGGTCATCAGGCATAAACTGTCGTGTCGAGTGTTCCCAATGGGGCAACACCAAACGCAATCTAGAAGAAGTAAAGTTTTGTATTACTGCAGTGCCTCCCAAGGGTGTGGAAGGCACTGCTGGGTATGATTGCACTTTTCAGGCAAACACATATCTCATTAGCTTACCTATAACCTGCTAAGGTTATAGGGACAAGCCGCACGGGCAATTAGTACTGGTTAGCTTAACGTATTACTACGCTTCCACACCCAGCCTATCAACGTCCTGGTCTCGAACGACCCTTTAGGGGAATCTAGTTCCCGGGAAATATCATCTCAAGGCAAGTTTCCCGCTTAGATGCTTTCAGCGGTTATCTCTTCCGAAC
The DNA here is from genome assembly GCF_052976905.1 of Glaciimonas sp. GG7. Taxonomy (NCBI): domain Bacteria; kingdom Pseudomonadati; phylum Pseudomonadota; class Betaproteobacteria; order Burkholderiales; family Oxalobacteraceae; genus Glaciimonas; species Glaciimonas sp. GG7. The sequence continues at coordinate 28,059 of NZ_JBRIIQ010000001.1, forward strand.
TTAGCTACCCGGCAATGCCACTGGCGTGACAACCGGTACACCAGAGGTTCGTCCACTCCGGTCCTCTCGTACTAGGAGCAGCCCCCTTCAAATTTCCAACGCCCACGGCAGATAGGGACCAAACTGTCTCACGACGTTTTAAACCCAGCTCACGTACCACTTTAAATGGCGAACAGCCATACCCTTGGGACCGGCTACAGCCCCAGGATGTGATGAGCCGACATCGAGGTGCCAAACTCCCCCGTCGATATGAACTCTTGGGAGGAATCAGCCTGTTATCCCCAGAGTACCTTTTATCCGTTGAGCGATGGCCCTTCCATACAGAACCACCGGATCACTATGTCCTACTTTCGTACCTGCTCGACTTGTCAGTCTCGCAGTTAAGCACGCTTATGCCATTGCACTATTAGCACGATGTCCGACCGTACCTAGCGTACCTTCGAACTCCTCCGTTACACTTTAGGAGGAGACCGCCCCAGTCAAACTGCCTACCATGCACTGTCCCCGATCCGGATAACGGACCAAGGTTAGAATCTCAAACAAACCAGGGTGGTATTTCAAGGTTGGCTCCACGCAAACTAGCGTTCACGCTTCAAAGCCTCCCACCTATCCTACACAGATTGGTTCAAAATTCAATGCAAAGCTACAGTAAAGGTTCATGGGGTCTTTCCGTCTAGCCGCGGGTAGATTGCATCATCACAAACATTTCAACTTCGCTGAGTCTCGGGAGGAGACAGTGTGGCCATCGTTACTCCATTCGTGCAGGTCGGAACTTACCCGACAAGGAATTTCGCTACCTTAGGACCGTTATAGTTACGGCCGCCGTTTACTGGGACTTCAATCAAGAGCTTGCACCCCATCATTTAATCTTCCAGCACCGGGCAGGAGTCACACCATATACGTCCACTTTCGTGTTTGCATAGTGCTGTGTTTTTATTAAACAGTCGCAGCCACCTTTTTATTGCAGCCCTTTCACCCTTCTGGCGCAAGCCAGTCAAGCTACCGGGGCGTACCTTATCCCGAAGTTACGGTACAAATTTGCCGAGTTCCTTCTCCCGAGTTCTCTCAAGCGCCTTAGAATACTCATCTCGCCCACCTGTGTCGGTTTGCGGTACGGTCTCGTGTGACTGAAGCTTAGAGGCTTTTCTTGGAACCACTTCCAATTGCTTCGTGAATAAATTCACTCGTCTCAACCCCTTGAATTACGCTGCCGGATTTGCCTAACAGCCTTCTCTGAGCCAAAAACCGACTATTCCAACAGTCGGACAACCTTCCGCGATCCGTCCCCCCATCGCATCACACGACGGTGCAGGAATATTAACCTGCTTCCCATCAGCTACGCATCTCTGCCTCGCCTTAGGGGCCGACTCACCCTGCTCCGATGAACGTTGAACAGGAAACCTTGGGCTTACGGCGTGGAGGCTTTTCACCCCCATTATCGCTACTCATGTCAGCATTCGCACTTCTGATACCTCCAGCATCCTTTACAAGACACCTTCGCAGGCTTACAGAACGCTCTCCTACCATATCAATAAATTGATATCCGCAGCTTCGGTGACTGGCTTAGCCCCGTTACATCTTCCGCGCAGGACGACTCGATCAGTGAGCTATTACGCTTTCTTTAAAGGATGGCTGCTTCTAAGCCAACCTCCTGACTGTTTTAGCCTTCCCACTTCGTTTGCCACTTAGCCAATCTTTGGGACCTTAGCTGGCGGTCTGGGTTGTTTCCCTCTTGACGTCGGACGTTAGCACCCGGCGTCTGTCTCCCAAGCTCGCACTCATCGGTATTCGGAGTTTGCAATGGGTTGGTAAGTCGCAATGACCCCCTAGCCATAACAGTGCTCTACCCCCGATGGTGATACTTGAGGCACTACCTAAATAGTTTTCGGAGAGAACCAGCTATTTCCAAGTTTGTTTAGCCTTTCACCCCTACCCACAGCTCATCCCCTAATTTTTCAACATTAGTGGGTTCGGACCTCCAGTGCGTGTTACCGCACCTTCATCCTGGCCATGAGTAGATCACTTGGTTTCGGGTCTACACCCAGCGACTGAACGCCCTATTCGGACTCGATTTCTCTACGCCTTCCCTATACGGTTAAGCTTGCCACTGAATGTAAGTCGCTGACCCATTATACAAAAGGTACGCAGTCACGGAACAAGTCCGCTCCTACTGTTTGTATGCACACGGTTTCAGGATCTATTTCACTCCCCTTCCGGGGTTCTTTTCGCCTTTCCCTCACGGTACTGGTTCACTATCGGTCGATTACGAGTATTTAGCCTTGGAGGATGGTCCCCCCATGTTCAGACAGGATTACACGTGTCCCGCCCTACTTGTCGCACACTTAGTTCCACACCACCGATTTCATGTAAGGGGCTATCACCCTCTATGGCCACACTTTCCAGAGTGTTCCATTATCGCTGATGCTAAATCGTGCAGGCTGTTCCCATTTCGCTCGCCACTACTCTGGGAATCTCGGTTGATTTCTTTTCCTGTAGCTACTTAGATGTTTCAGTTCGCCACGTTCGCCTTGCACACCTATGTATTCAGTGTGCAATACCCATAAAGGGTGGGTTTCCCCATTCGGAAATCTGCGGATCAAAGCCTGTTTGCTGGCTCCCCGCAGCTTATCGCAAGCTACTACGTCCTTCATCGCCTGTAATCGCCAAGGCATCCACCATGTGCACTTATTCACTTGTCCCTATAACGTTAGCCTCTAATCGCGTTCACGATTAAAAACCGGTTATAGAATATTACTAATGAGTATTACTTTAGCGTTTGCCGTATCCAAAGCGTTTTCGCATTTGCCTACTTTCGTAGACTCTTTTGAGAACTCTTTAATACTTTTTGATTTGATACAATCATACCCATCCACAATGCTGTCGCATTGCGGACGAATCTTTACTTCTTCTAAATTGTTAAAGAACAAACAGCCAATGATCTTAAAAAGATCAAACCTAAATCGCTTCTCTATTTCACGCTACAACTCCGCGGAAATACTGACTTAGGTTTGATTTTTTACCTATCTACCCAGCGTTGCGCCAAGTAAAGTAAATGGTGGAGGCTAACGGGATCGAACCGATGACCCCCTGCTTGCAAAGCAGGTGCTCTCCCAGCTGAGCTAAGCCCCCCTATAAATCGTATCGTTATCAAGTAGGATTCTGGTGGGTCTGGTTGGGCTCGAACCAACGACCCCCGCGTTATCAACACGGTGCTCTAACCAACTGAGCTACAGACCCGTCCTGATTAGCAACTACCTAATGATGACTGTTCTTCTTATAACTAACATACCGATAAGTGTGGACGCTTAATGTCCGTACTAACTCTAGAAAGGAGGTGATCCAGCCGCACCTTCCGATACGGCTACCTTGTTACGACTTCACCCCAGTCACGAATCCCACCGTGGTAAGCGCCCTCCTTACGGTTAGGCTACCTACTTCTGGTGAAACCCGCTCCCATGGTGTGACGGGCGGTGTGTACAAGACCCGGGAACGTATTCACCGCGACATGCTGATCCGCGATTACTAGCGATTCCAACTTCATGTAGTCGAGTTGCAGACTACAATCCGGACTACGATACACTTTCTGGGATTAGCTCCCCCTCGCGGGTTGGCGGCCCTCTGTATGTACCATTGTATGACGTGTGAAGCCCTACCCATAAGGGCCATGAGGACTTGACGTCATCCCCACCTTCCTCCGGTTTGTCACCGGCAGTCTCATTAGAGTGCCCTTTCGTAGCAACTAATGACAAGGGTTGCGCTCGTTGCGGGACTTAACCCAACATCTCACGACACGAGCTGACGACAGCCATGCAGCACCTGTGTACTGGTTCTCTTTCGAGCACTCCCTCATCTCTGAAGGATTCCAGCCATGTCAAGGGTAGGTAAGGTTTTTCGCGTTGCATCGAATTAATCCACATCATCCACCGCTTGTGCGGGTCCCCGTCAATTCCTTTGAGTTTTAATCTTGCGACCGTACTCCCCAGGCGGTCTACTTCACGCGTTAGCTGCGTTACCAAGTCAATTAAGACCCGACAACTAGTAGACATCGTTTAGGGCGTGGACTACCAGGGTATCTAATCCTGTTTGCTCCCCACGCTTTCGTGCATGAGCGTCAGTGTTATCCCAGGGGGCTGCCTTCGCCATCGGTATTCCTCCACATCTCTACGCATTTCACTGCTACACGTGGAATTCTACCCCCCTCTGACACACTCTAGCCATGCAGTCACAAATGCCATTCCCAGGTTAAGCCCGGGGATTTCACACCTGTCTTACATAACCGCCTGCGCACGCTTTACGCCCAGTAATTCCGATTAACGCTTGCACCCTACGTATTACCGCGGCTGCTGGCACGTAGTTAGCCGGTGCTTATTCTTCAGGTACCGTCATTAGCCCAGGGTATTAGCCCAAACCGTTTCTTCCCTGACAAAAGAGCTTTACAACCCGAAGGCCTTCTTCACTCACGCGGCATTGCTGGATCAGGCTTGCGCCCATTGTCCAAAATTCCCCACTGCTGCCTCCCGTAGGAGTCTGGGCCGTGTCTCAGTCCCAGTGTGGCTGGTCGTCCTCTCAGACCAGCTACTGATCGATGCCTTGGTGAGCCTTTACCCCACCAACTAGCTAATCAGATATCGGCCGCTCTGATAACAAGAGGTTCTTGCGAATCCCCCTCTTTCCCCCGTAGGGCGTATGCGGTATTAGCTAATCTTTCGACTAGTTGTCCCCCATTACCAGGCACGTTCCGATATATTACTCACCCGTTCGCCACTCGTCAGCGGAGCAAGCTCCCTGTTACCGTTCGACTTGCATGTGTAAGGCATGCCGCCAGCGTTCAATCTGAGCCAGGATCAAACTCTTCAGTTTAATCTCTGTTTTGTGGCATTGCTGCCTAGCTGAACTTTTAACAGTCCTGCTATCGCTCACTCAAAATACTGACAGTCTGTTATCCATTGCTGAACAACATCCTATTTTTCTTCTTTTGTGAACATTTAATGTTTTAAGCTATACGCACATGACCGAAGTCATCTGCGCTGCACTTTCATTAAACGCCCACACTTATCGGCTGTTAATTGTTAAAGAACTGACCCTACTTTGCGTTACACCGAAGTGTTCGCAGCACTGACAAAGCGTTTTGTTCGTCAGCAGCAGAGAGATGAGATTATGTGGCGTTTCAAGCTTTGCGTCAACCTCTTTTTAAATCATTTTAATCAACTTTCTGATTAACAATCTAAAACTAAATCAACCTAACTTTCCCACTTAAAACACCCACTTTTACAATCTCGTTCCGCCTCCAATTTCGCACCAAAACCGCTTGCGCCGTTTCGTTTATTTCGCGTCCTTTTCAACAGAGGCCGAACTATAGCAAGACATTTCCGCACTAGCAAGGAATTTTCTTATTATCTTTTAAAATTTTAATAACCGAATCAATGCCATTCATTCACGCGTCTTTATTTGGGGCATAACCATCGAAACCTAATCCAAAAGAAGATACACCACCCATATTAGTAATCAACAATTAGTACGCCAGAAAACATCACCGAAATCCAGCACCCCTAAAATTAGACAATTCCCATTACACTAAAAGTTCTTTCCTGTTGATAAAGCGTCCATCATGCTAAAAGCTCTCAGTCGATTGTGGTTGCGTAGCGTCAAAAGCCTCAGCAAGGCGCAACAAAGCCAAAATAAAAAAATAATTAAAACCTTCCTTGCCAAACCCGCATCAAAAAAATCAACCCCCACGAAATCAGCGCCCGGAAAAATTACTTTAATTACCAGTAAAGCAACGAAATCCGCATCCACCACCCCGTTAGCCGGACAATGGCTATCGTTTTATTACGCAGCAACAGAACGCGCCCCGGTTACCCGACGCCGCATACAGTACTGGCTCTACCTACCCAGCAGCGCATCCACATCCGCATTAGCAATCCCCCTGGTCGTTATGCTGCACGGCTGCAATCAAAACGTCGATGATTTCGCACGTGGTACGCGCATGAACGCGCTTGCAGAAAAACAAGGCTTCGCCGTGCTCTACCCACAGCAATCCTATATAGGCCATATAAAACGCTGCTGGAACTGGTACAACCGAGAAACCCAGGCTGGTGGTGGTGATGCCAGGCGTATTGCAGCCATCATTCGCATCGCTTGCGACAAATACCCAATCGATAAGACCCGCGTATATATTGCAGGCCTATCCTCCGGCGCATCAATGGCCTCTATCGTAGCGCTCAACTATCCGCACTTGATTAGCGCTGTTGGCATTCACTCGGGAACCACGTTCGGCGCTGGCCATTCGCTTATCAGCGCGTATGGCGTCATGCAACGGGGTGCTATCGAAACGCTCGCGGCAACAATTGGCAGCATCGTCCAAAAGCACCTCGAATTTCCAACAATGCCCGTCATGTTAATACACGGCCTGGAAGACAAAGTCGTGCGCCCCGTTAACGCGCTTCAATTAACTCAACAATTCAAAGCTCTCAATCACCTCACTACCGACACCGAAGCCACCATCACCACAAAAGCCGCCAGCACTGCCAACAGCCGTCACCCGCGCCACGCGTACACAATCCACGACTACTACCAGGCCGATAAGTTATTAGTCAAAGTCTGTGAAATATCCCAACTCGGTCACGCCTGGAGCGGCGGCGACTGTGCAATCCGCTACAACGCCTGCGCCGGCCCTGACGCCACCAAAATGCTATGGGATTTTTTCAGACGTCACCGGCGCGTTACGGCTATTTGAGCGGTGCAGAGGCAAAAATACTGCAGAGATGAACAGTAATTATTTTTTGCGAAAAATCCTATTCCATGCCCTAACCGGTAGTGGTTGTTTTGCTTTTTCTCGGTTGAGGGATAGGATAAATTTTCTTTGGAACAATTTTCCCTGAGGTTTCAGCTACGAACTTGCGCTTTACGCAACTAGCCCTCTGAAGAGAGCCATAGTCCAATGGTTCACTGTCTTTCTCCAGCACTCTTGCTCGATGAAAATCATTCGTCGTGGTATTGACGCCTAAGCCAGGATAACCAATAGCATCTACATGATTGAGTTCAGCTAAATCCAATGCATTGGCTACATGCTGTGCAAAGGGTTTTAATCCGCCGTAAGAACGTGCGTTTTCCGCAATGGCCAATGGCTCGAAAGAGTTAATGCTTTCTCTATCTGCACTGTGACAGCTTGTTAAGCGAAGCTCGATTTTTTGCTTATGTTTAAGTAAAAAATCATTCAAATCTGCAACAAGTTGATCAGCGGTTTTTTCTACGGTTATTCCAGTACTACTTACTGACAAAATTGCTGAATATCCATCTAACCCGTGTCCCGAAACATATATATTTTCCAGCTTCGTCCCATCCAAATCAGCTAACGATATTGCACGTAATTGAACTATTGCCTGGTTTCTTGCAACTACTTTTTCAAAACTCTCACCCGAGAGTTCTGAATTCATCTCACAAGATCTATATTCAGAAAAAGTTTTTGAAAACTCTTGATATGTCCCTGGAAAAACTATGGGTAAAACTACCTTACCCTGTGCTGTGCGAGGCATATTTTCGTTAATTGCCATATCTAATGTGGAGGCGTCACAAAAAGGCATATAAATCACAGAAACTATATCCTCAACATTACCGAGGATTTTCCGTGGGCTTACTATCGGTTGGGCTTTAAGCTCACCTCCCAATCTAAGAACCTATTCAAAATCTTTTTGCCAATGAGGCTGAAATTATGTATTTTGTTTAAATGCGAAAAAAATACCCAAGCGATATAAGCCGCGAGATGTTTGAACAGATAGCGCCGCTCTTGATGAGTGCTCGGAAGCGAACGAAGCCACGGAAAATTGATGTGTACGACGTATTTTGCGCGATTCTGTATCTACTTAAAAGCGGGTGTCAGTGGGATATGATTCCAAGCGACTTTCCGAAGAAGACCACGGTGTATTACTACTTTCAACTATGGAAAGAGAAGCCGTCGGAAGATGGACTAAGCCTGCTTGAGCAGGCTTTAAAAAAATGTAGTTGGCGTGGTCCGCATCAGCAATGGACGGAGCGCGTTGACCACGTTCGTCATCGTTGATGCGCAAAGTGTTAAAAATACGGATACGGCAAAGTACAAGGGATATGACGCCGGTAAGAAAGTATCGGGTATCAAGCGCCATATTGCGGTTGATACCCAAGGCTTACCGCATGCGATTTCAGTGACAACGGCCGATGTGACGGATAGAAAAGGCGCTTTGGAAGCGCTGAGACGACACAAAAAATCATTATCCAAAGTCGTTAATATGCTAGCCGATGGAGGGTATACCGGAGAGCCTTTTGCCGATGGCGTACGCGAAATATTGGGAGCATCCGTGAGCATCGCCAAACGCAATGAGCTTCATACCTTTGCTGTGATGCCTCAGCGTTGGGTCGTGGAACGCTCTTTTGCATGGCTTGAGAAATGCAGAAGGCTGTGGAAGAACTGTGAACGTCAACTTAACACCAGCCTTCAGTTCGTCAATTTGGCATTTCTCGTTTTGCTCTTGAAAAGATGTTGAAAAGATTTTGAATAGGTTCTAAGATGAAGTGGCTTATATGGCAAGATAGGTTTTGAGCTAATAAATCGAGACTTCACCATCAACTCTTTCGAGCGCGGCACTGGCTTTGGCCCCATCAGACCTGTAGATGAGGAACGAACACAATCAGGCAAATTGGCAGCATTAGTTAATTTTTTTAGTACAACAGAATCATTATTTGATGTTTCTTTATAAAAAGAATTTGATCCTGAAGGTCTTAATAAAGTTAATGACAGATTTTCTACATTAGATGGCATTTTCTTACTTTCTTTTACTTAGCGAAATTTATCTCGCTCCTTGGAGTCAATATATTAAACAGCGAGTTAATACAGGAATATTAAGAGGCAAAGGGCTACTTTTTAGTTCAAGGTACACGCATAATAAAATTCATACGTGGACAGATAACGTCAATTCTTATCTGACAATAATTCCCCGATTGTTGTGGAATTGACGAAAACCTGACGATATTACTGATATTGCATTTCTAACGACAATGCAGCTTTACCACCGTGTTAACATCCTCGTTTCGCCCAGCCTCGCCCCTTCATGCCCCTATCCCCGCTTGCCCATATCGACGCACTAGTCGCTGAAGTTACTCCACACATTCATCCAGACATTCTGCTAGGCCTTCAGCAACCAGAACTCATCCGCAATGAAATTCTCGCCGATCTGTTCGAAGCCACTGCTGCACGCACGCCGGACCAGATCGCCTTGATGTTTGGCGAGCGCAGCGTGACGTATCGAGAGCTTAATCAAGCCGCCGACCGCGCCGCTTCCAGACTGATTGCCGCCGGAGTACTGCCAGGCCACATCGTTGGGCTATGGCTGCCACGCGGGATTACGTTAATGATTATGCAAGTGGCCATCGCGAAAGCTGGCGCGGCGTGGTTGCCGCTCGATGCAGATACGCCGGTCGAACGGATTCTGGTTTGTCTGGAAGATGCAAACGCACCGGGCATCGTCACCTGTGAGGCTTTTTCAGAGCGGCTGGAAACCCCCAACTGCGCTATCTGGACTTCAGAAGATCTCCTCACGCCTTCGTCAGCTCTGCTGCAAAAGCGCTCCGGCGTGCTCAGTACGCATCCCGCCTACGTCATCTACACCTCCGGCTCAACTGGCAAACCCAAGGGTATCGAAATCACCCAAGGCAGTATTTGCCACTTTCTTCGTAGCGAGAATGCGGTTCTCGGTGTACGTGGAACAGATCGTGTGTATCAAGGATTTTCAGTCGCCTTCGATATGTCATTCGAGGAAATCTGGATCAGCTATCTAGTTGGTGCAACACTCTGGATCGCCCCCAAAGAACTCGCCTCCGACCCGGAAGCCTTGCCGCCTGCGCTGGCCGCAAACAGCGTGACCGTATTACACGCCGTGCCAACGTTGCTGGCGTTGTTCAATCAAGACATTCCCAGCTTGCGCCTGATCAATCTGGGCGGCGAAATGTGTCCGGAGGCGCTAGTCAATCGCTGGGCCAAACCCGGCCTGCAAATTTTTAATACTTACGGCCCGACCGAGATTACCGTCTCCGCCAGTCTGGCCGCATTGCGCGCCAACGAACCGGTCACCATCGGCGTGCCATTGCCAAACTACGGCATGCTCATCATCCATCCGGCAATTGAAAACGGTTTAAAACTGCTACCGCGTGGAGAAGTTGGCGAACTCTGCATCACCGGCCCGGGCGTTGCCGCTGGTTATCTGGGTCGCCCCGATCTGACGGCAGAAAAATTTCTGACCAATCCATGGACCTGCGGCGAGCATGATGGCCGACTGTACCGCACCGGCGATCTGGCACGCATCGATGCCGATGGCCGGGTCCAATGTCTGGGCCGTACCGATGATCAAGTCAAAATTCGTGGCTTTCGGGTCGAGCTGGGCGAAATCGAAGAAGTCTTAGCCCGGCAACCCGGTGTCGGCACGGCTGCCGTCGTACTGCGCAACGAAGATGGCATCGATCAATTAATCGCCTTTATCGTCGCCGAAAATGGCACAACGCTCATCACAGCAACGCTGCGCAACAGCTTGAGCAAACTCCTTCAGCCCTACATGGTCCCCGGTTTTTTTGAATACATGACCGAAATGCCGCGCCTGACTTCCGGCAAAATTGACCGCAAAGCGCTCAAGGTGCGACCGCTGACGGTGGCTAGTGGCGACGCCAAGAATGCCGGTTCAGACACCCCGGAAACCCCAGCCGAAGAAGCCTTATTCGCCGCGCTGGCCAAACTCTTCCCCGGCCAGGCCATCCATCGTCAAGCCGATTTTTTTAGCGACCTTGGCGGCCATTCATTACTTGCCGCTCGATTAGCGTCTGCATTACGCACCGACCCGCGCTTTGCCCACGTTACCGTGCGCGACATCTATATGAACCGTGTCATCGGTCGGATCGCAGAAGTATTATCCGAAGAGCACGAAACCGCTGCAGTAGTGGACACCAGTTGGGTTGCCCCCTCCCCCATCAAGCGTTGGGTCTGCGGCGCAGCCCAGGCCGCCGCCGTACCGTGGCTGGTCGCGATGCGGATGTTGCAATGGCTCGCACCCTTTTTTACTTACCACTTTTTTACCGGCGACCCCGGCGACTCCATCCTGCGCGCCATCACCATGTCGGTAGTCGTCTTTCTGATCGCCACATTTTTTGAGTTCGGCATTGCCATCGCTGCGAAATGGCTGATCCTCGGTCGCGTCAAAGCCGGCCGCTATCCGCTCTGGGGCCTCACTTACTACCGTTGGTGGCTAACCGATCGTTTAATTGAGGCCGCCCCTAGCTATTTACTGAGCGGCTCATCCCTCTATAGTTGGTGGCTGCGCGCCTTAGGCGCACGCATCGGCTCTGAAGTCCTCATTGGCTCCATCACCTTACGCGCCCACGATTTGCTAGTCATTGAAGACGGCGCAACAATCGGCAACGCTGTCAATTTTGAGAATGCCCGAGTTGAACATGGTCAATTGCGACTAGGGCGCATTGAAATTGGACGCGAAGCCTGCATAGGCTCCTACGCAGTATTGGAAGGCAACACCCGCATCGGTGAATACGGCCATCTCGACGGTCAGTCAGCCCTCAGTGACGGCCAATCCCTTCCTGCCGATCGGGTCTGGAGCGGCTCGCCTGCACGGGACACCGGCGCTTTTGACCGAAGCTCAAACCAACCACGCCCGGCTGTGACACGCGCCCGCAAAATGGGCGAATCGGTATTCTTCATCCTTGGTGCCCTGCTCATTACCACGCTGTTCTTCATGCCGGTATTCCCCAGCTTTATCCTGATCGACTGGCTTGACAACTATGACCGCTGGCCTTGGTTACAAAGTAATCAATTGTGGTTTCAGCTATCGAAGTATTTCGTGATGGCCTTCCCCGCCACAGCGGTATTAATCATTTGCACCGCCCTGCTCTCAGCAGGCATACGCTGGAGTATTTTGCCGCGCCTCAAAGCCGGTAGCTGGCCGGTACGCAGCAATAAATATTGCAGCAAATGGCTAGTCAATCAAATCCAGGAATCCAGCCTTAGTGTGCTGCACGGCGTCTACGCCACCATTTATGCGCCATTCTGGTATCGCTTGCTGGGCGCAAAAGTCGGTCGCGGCGCGGAGATTTCGACCGCACTCGGCGTGGTTCCCGACATGCTCACACTCGGCGAAGAAACCTTCATTGCCGATGCCGTCCTGCTCGGCGACGAGCAAATCGATGGTGGCTGGATACGGATGCAACCCACCGTCATCTCGCGCCGTAGTTTTGTCGGTAACGGCTCGTATATTCCAGACGGCACCATCCTGCCCGAAAACGTCCTGATCGGCGTCCACACACGCGCCCCGGCCAACGACCAAATGCGTAGCGGCGACACCTGGTTAGGCTCACCGCCCATCAATCTTCCGGCCCGCGAAGAAGTCAGCGGCTTTCCTGAACATTTAACCTTCCGCCCCTCCAAACGTCGTCGTATCGGGCGCGGCCTGGTCGAAGCCTTCCGTATCGTCTCGCCACACGCCATCGTCATTGCTGTCGGCTACACCCTGGTTTTAAATTTAATGCCATTAGCTGGCGCTGGATTATGGGGCGCTGTGATCTGGTCGCTGACCTTGGCAGGCTTGACCTATGGCGTGGGCACCTTCGTCTGGATCGTCTGCATGAAATGGCTGCTGCTAAGACGTTATCGCAAATGCAGCGTACCGATGTGGACGCCCTTTGTCTGGCTCTCTGAAGGCGTCACCAATCTCTACGAAGGCATCGCCGTACCTAACTTACTGACCTATTTACGCGGCACGCCGTGGCTGCCGCTCGCGTTCAAGATGTTGGGTGCCAACATTGGCCGAGGTGTCTATCTCAATACCACTGATATCACCGAGTTCGATTGCGTGAGCATCGGCGACTACAGCGAACTCAACGCTTTAGCCTGTCCACAGACACATTTATTTGAAGACCGGGTGATGAAAGTCGATCACGTCAACATCGGCAGCCGCGTCTATATGGGGCCGCGCAGTGCTGTGCTCTACAGCGCGAATGTCGGTGACAACTCCAAGTTAGGCGCACTCACGCTGGTCATGAAGGGGGAAAATATTCCTGCCGGTACTAGCTGGCGCGGTTGTCCGGCGGCACCGGAACGGCGTTAAAGCTATACAACTACTTTGCCCCGCATCGCCTTATCCTGACCCCGCCGAGTTTTTCTTTCCACGCGTTTGAGCTGCGAAGAATAACTCGGCTTAGTCGGACGCCGTCGTTTCGGCACCACCGTCACCGCCAGCAATAAAGCCTGCAACCGTTGCAGCGCATCGAACTTATTCTGCTCCTGACTGCGTGATTGTTGCGCCTTCAAAATCACCACCCCATCCTTGGTAATGCGCTGATCCTGCAACGCCAACAGCTTTTCTTTATAAATATCCGGTAGCGACGACGCATGAATATCAAAGCGCAAATGAATCGCGGACGAAACCTTATTCACATTCTGCCCGCCCGGCCCCTGCGCCCGCACACCAGTCATCTCGATCTCGGACAACGGCACGGTCAGATTCTCGGTAATATGCAGTAAATTTTGATCGTTAGTAGTCAACTTTGCGCCTATTATTAAAATTCATTACTTTTCATACCGATCGATACGACTTAACGCCCCTCCCCGAAAGAGATTCCCCGATGCGCCTCAGACCGATCAACCATCATTACTGGCTATATCTATTATTAGCGCTCTGTTGCAGCACAGCCACCGCAGCAACAGAGCATTACCAGATCGATCCCGAACATACATTTTCTTCTTTTGAATACAGCCATTGGGGTTTATCAGTCCAGCGCAACCGCTTCGATACGACCAGCGGTTTTATCGATCTTGATCAAGCCGCAGGAACGGGCGAGGTCATGATCGAGATTGATGCCGGATCAGTCAATACCGGCATCGAACTATTTAACAAAACGTTACGCGGAAGCGAATTTTTCGATGCCGAAAAATACCCGACCATCCGCTTTACCTCAACCCACTTAGTTTTCGATGGCGAAAACCTCAAGCAAATCGAAGGCGAATTAACCATTAAAGACGTCACACGCACGGTGACATTAGAGATTACGCATTTCAACTGCCGCTTCATGTTGATCTACGGAAAACGTGCCTGCGGTGCAAATGGCTCTGTTGAAATTTTACGTAGCGATTACAAGTTAGGACGCTTTGCCCCATTTGTCAGCGATGCCGTCACTCTGCATATAGTCGTTGAAGCGATTAAAGAATATTAATCACCTCTCTTACTTACAGCACGAATAACCAGCCATAGACCAACCCGGCCACAATCAACAAAAATGGAATTGAATAAACGTGGAAGGTCCTCCAGGCTTTTTTATCCGGCGTCATCCGCAAGGCAATAATATTCGCCAGTGAACCCAGCAGAAAACCAAAACCGCCGACATTCACCCCAAAGGCAATCAAGCGCCAATCCCGACTATATTCTGCCAACAAGATAGCCGCTGGCACATTACTAATCAATTGCGACGCCAGAATGCCGGCAAAATACAGGCGTTGCGGCTGCCCCAAATCCATACTGGCAATTCCCGCATGGACCAGCGGCAGTTGCGCCACCAGCCGCAAATCGATAAACATCAGCACGAATACCAGCAGCAAGGCCCAATCGATCCGGGCTACGACATTTTTCTGTACGCATAAAAAAATAACTAATACCGCCAACAACGCCGCTTGCGCATAATGCAAATCGGTCAGGATCAGAAACGGCACATACATCGCCAGCGACAAAAATAATAACTTCTGATTAACCGGAGTCGTCGCAACATCCTCCTGCACCGCCAGTTTCGTCCCCGAAAAAACAATCATCGTCATCAGAATCAATAGAATCATGAATATGCACACCATCGGCAACATCGCGACGACGTAATCCTGAAACGATACATGGGAGAGCTGCCAGAGGAAAAGATTTTGCGGATTACCAATCGGCGTCAGCGCTGAGCCAGCATTGGCGGCCAATGCCTCAAAAATAATCAAACGGCTCACCGGCAATTTAATCGTGGTCCGCAAACCCAGCGTCAATGGCACCATCACAAACAGCCCGACATCATTGGTCAATAACATCGCCAGCAGCGCAGTACTGAGAACGAGAAAAACCGCCAATGCGCGCTCGGTCGGCATCAGTGCAATTAAATGCCCACCCAGACGCGACAAATAACCACTTAATTCCACCCCTTTTGTGAGCGCCAGCAAACCAGCCAACGTCGCAATCGTTGGCCAGTCAACCAGATCGGGATAGTGCGCAATATTGGCAGGGGCGATGACCGTTAATAGCAGCAGCAGGATCAACAACATCCAGAAAAAATAATCTGTGCGTAATGTGGCGACTATTCCGATCAATAAAGTACTAAAAAAGGAAGGGGCTATCGTTACTTCAGCTATCTCAACATTACTTGTCATTAATTTTTTCACACAATAAGAATGAATTTAATTAGCGACAATAGCGCACATCCATTACCAACACTGCACCCATGACGTATTTCCCCCACTATGGGTTAGACGCCCCCTCAATCTCCGCACGCAATTTTTTGATGGATGTATCCAAATCGGTTTTCAACTCATCCCATTTACTAGCACTACTATTTTTTAAATCCGCCCATGTCTTCTCAAGACGACGCAAGTCACGTTGAAAATCCTCAACAGATGCCTCCAGACGTGCTTTTGTCGCCGCGCCGGATTTCTTAGCCTTCATCTTCAGAGCATCTATTTTATTTTTTAATTCGTTCATTTCATCGCGTGCATCATTTAAATAAGCATCACGTTGTGCTTCAAATCCCAATACTTTTTGGTGTGCATCGGAAGGGGCCTGGGTTTTCACCTTGACACCACTCGACGGCACCTGCGCGAGCACATTTTCGCAAATCAATAATGGTAAGAGTCCGCATAGCAACAAAACACCGACTTTCGGCTTGATTAAACGGAGTAACTTCATCTCGCTTTTCATTTTTATGTCCCCTATTGACCATGAGAAGGCTGTGGATTGCCTGTAAACATCTCTCAACAACACACAGAAAATCGACTTGCAGAACCACCAATTGCGATTACAATAATATTATAAAGACAACATTTTTTGCTGATCTACATCAACATCCAAGAGCATTAGACCGTATCGATTCTGCACTCTCATCGCACAATATCAACCGCTGCCCTTGTCTGTTTTACCTTAACAGGACTAGCCAAGATGATTACAACAATAACAACAACTGCGCTATTCTCCTCGCCCCCTTTCGTCATGCCGCATGTCAAGACGCATTGCGGCACATGCAACCTGCGCGAACTCTGCTTACCGATGGGTCTCACTGATATCGAAATGGATCAGCTAGACCAAATTGTGAAACATCGTCGGCGCATTCCACGCGATACCGCCCTGTATCGGATGAACGACCCGTTCATCAATCTGTATGCGATCCGGGTAGGCCACATCAAGACCTACCAAGTCAGCGCCAGCGGCGCGCATCACATCTCAGGCTTTCGCATGACCGGCGAATTACTCGGCATGGAAGCCATTAGCGCTGGCCGACATCAATGCGACGCGGTGGCGCTAGAAGATAGTGAAGTCTGTGAAATTCCCTTTGCGGAACTAGAAGAACTACTACGCGAAGTGCCGATGATGTTGCATCATTTTCATCGCTTGATGAGCCGTGAAATCGCCCAGGATCACACCGCCATGCTGCAATTGGGCAATCTGCGTGCAGAGCAACGGTTTGCGGCATTTTTGCTCAATCTATCGACCCGCTACAAAGCCCGTGGCTACTCTGCCACCCATTTCCAATTACGCATGTCGCGCGAAGAAATTGCCAACTTTCTCGCCCTCACCAATGAGACGATCAGCCGCTTGTTGTCGCAGTTTAAAAAAATGGGCTGGGTAAAAGCCAATAACCGCGATATCGAATTATTGAATCTGCCAGCCTTGCTTGCGTTGGCGGAGGGGAAATAAGAAGGGTCGTATTTACAGACTTAGCGCAGCCCCAGCACCAAAGTCAGCATGTCAACGGTGGCGACGCTCACGCCAACATGGAGCGCGACGACTTTGAGGAGACATTGATGCGTCATGCAGATTCCGTTTCGGTATATTTTTGAGGGGTTTTTGACGGATTTTCTGATGAAAAATAAGGGTCCGTGTGCCTATACTAATCATAAATAGGACTTACGCAGAATCGTTCCAGCAAGGCAGACTGACGAAGACAGTACGAACGTACAGCTAGGCGGGCGTAACGCCGCTGAGGCGGTTTTCCGTAAGTCCTAATACAGTTTTTAATCATAGGCACACACAGCATGATCACCACAGAAGTCATCGCAACACCACAGCCAGATCCATTCCGGGTATCCAAACAAGCCTGCCATCTCAAGGGGTGCACGGGTACTAAAAATCAGCGTTAAGTTGACCGAATGTCTTCCACAACTTAACGAGTTTTTTAAGATTTTTTTCGTTCCGGGCGACCGAATAACCGCGTATGTAGGCACAAACTTCAACCAGTTCAGCGTGCCCTTCTGCGCAGGTTCGCAATAACCGATCAGCGACGCTGGCATCATTGATCTCCCCCAATGCATCCTGCAAACCACTCAAACCAGCAACATAAGCATTGAACTTTTTGGCGGAATAAAGCGACGCAAAAAATGCCAGCGTATAGCGCAGCTTTTTAGCCGCGATCCGCAACCGGTGGCGCTCAGCCGCGTTACTGTGCGCCACCCCCTTCCCGTGCTGAACCATCTTTTTCTGATAGTGGGCTAACTGCACCGAAGCAAAATCACCCAATGACGCATCCTCTGACAAACCCACATCGGCCCCATGCACACAAGCACCCAAGGTCAACAACAACCGCGCATAACGGGGAGAGTTAATCGCCTCAACCATCGTGACTCTGTTCTCCTGCGCAACATCCAGCGCTTGCTGCCGCAACGTTTGAAACGCTGGCATCTCCTTGCAAACAGAGGCCACAGCATCCAGCGTTGTCCCGGCAAAAACGTCCCAGTCCCGCACCGCGCCCAAGTGTTGCGCCAGCCACTCACAGTCCACCATCAGCGTATCGGGCAACGGCAAATGATCGCCAAACATCGCCAGCGCCGAGCGTAAGCGGCGCACGCCAACCCGCATTTGATGCACGCTTTCAACATCCGTCCCCAACACCACCCCGGCTTCATTACCCTGAATCTGCGCCACGCAATTGGCCACAATGCCCTGAAAACCCTGTCCGATGGTCTGCCTTTCAGACAACGCTGGCGTGCTTGCATGGACGATCTCAATTGTTTTTTCTGTGGTTGTGGGTAGCGCCAAACGATAACCGCGCTCAGCCTTGCTGACATCACTCACCCGCAGCGGTATCGATTTTTGCAGCTCAACTGCAAAGGCAAACAAATGCGCCGCCTTGCCTGTTTTAAGTTCCAGCTCAATCTCGCAAATCGGCGTGCTCACCGCTTTAGCGCCCGCACCATATTCAATGGTCCCCTGATCGAGCACCAACTCCACTTCATCCCCTGACGCCAGGCGCAACAACCAGACACTGCGTTGAAATTTGGTCGTAAATAATGGCGCAAGCTGCGCCGTCATTTCCGGCTGGGCTAACAACTTCGCCCAAGGCGACTTTGGCTTCAACAGGCCACGCAATGCCGCTATATCGGGCGCGCACGCCTTTACTTCGGACTCCCACTCATTGCGCTGATGCAAACCACTATCAACCTGACCGCCCGCTTTCAGCGTCTGGATAAACTTGCCCTCAACTTGCCTCACGCAAACCCGCCTGATGCTGCATCAACACAGCATCAGGCGTATCGAAATAAGTGCTGATGAGTTGCTGTTTATACGGCTTAGCGATTGCCAGCTTTTTGAGTAAGGGATGACGCCGAAACGCATTCACCGCGTCTGGTGCTATCAGTAGTTTTAATTCAATTTCCATCACAACCTCAGTTTTTAACTTTGTGGCAATCTCGCCCGTACAGTATTTAATTCCGCCTCCAAAGTTCAATCTCTGCCAACGCCGAGGGCACTGTAATCATCTTTGAATTTAATATGCGCGCCCAGAATAAATGTTCATTTATTAATGAGTTTAATCTTACCAGGGCGTGTTGACACACTAAAAAACTGTGTTTGGAGTTTGCGACGTCATTGCAAACATATTCCTATGCTGAGTGTTCATACTAGACGAGCAAAGGAAAATAAGTTCGTCCATCGGTACTCAATAATTTCTATTATTTTTTTAAGTTACCTTATGGGAATTCAGCTTTTTTCAAATTATCAAATTATCGGGCACCGCCCTGGCGAGGTAACGAATTACCCCTCCAGCGGCTTTGAAAATTGCTCGAAGGCAAGAAATGTTTTCGACAAAATGGCTGACATATTGCCCTTCAAGATTTGCAAAGCAGGCAAACAAGCAACAGCAGAACGACTTCGCAGTCAGTTCATTGGTATATCCAATAAATCGATATCCAGTGTACTTTCTGGTAAACCGCCAGTGCTAAAAGGGATGATCGGCGCTGTTGGAGACCCTACCTGGGCTAAGAAAAATAAAAGTGTTGCCGAAGATGCCCTCAAAAAAGTGAGGCTGGCACTTTATGACAAAGATTGCGGATCATATAAATCAGACAACAAACGCAAAACAACTGATCTGGAAGCTGAAATGACGCGAATAGAAAATAAAAATGGTGAGTTTGGCACATTTGGGGAGTTGGAAAAATTCGGGGATATTACTGATGGCCGTCATGTTTCTGCAATTAGGACTGGCAATATCTGGAAATCCACCAGAATAAATTGTGCTGGGTTGGCACTTGCGGTAAAAGATTACGTTGCCTGCAAGCACCGTGGTGTGCAAGTTTCATCCTTGATATTTCCGACTCATGCGCTTGCCGCAGTCGGAACCATCGCGCCGGAGTATGCCGATCTTCCATTAGAAGAATGGCCAGAACATATTTATGTATGTGATCCGTGGGCCAATATCACTTGTTCTGCACCAGACTACCCCGCGAAGTTTGCAGAAAAAATGGAAAAATGGAGCAACGACAACAAAGAAATTTACACTGACGATCATGCGTGGATTAATCCAACTGATGAAAAATGGGTATCTTCCGTAAAAGAAATACCGAAGATTGGGACACGCTACCAATATAAAGGTGGGCAATATGCAGGAGTGGCCGTTTTAGCGCCCTCTGTTGCGCTTCCGGCATTTCAGTGGCGGGCTCCGGATAATGACGATTCTGCCCCAGCCCCATCAGCCCCGAATTTTAATGACATAGTCTAGATGGATAGAGAAACCAAACGGGCCTCCAAATAAGAGGCCCGTTTTTATTCCTTCAATCTACATTTCATGCAACCTCATGAAGCGCTACTATTTTTTTCTTAGCATGCTCACTCAACAACCAGGTTGACGCCATCGCCAGCGCCCGCAAGGCATCGGTATCTTCGGTCGGATTGGTGCGACGCTCGATGATCTTGAGGACGCGATGAACGCCGCGACACACATCGGAGGTGACGAGGGCGAAATCGGCGAGGGGGCTATTGCGTGCTGCACGCATGGGCGCTTTAGCTGCGGGGCGATTGTTTTTGGGAGATTTAAGCGGTTTCGGTGACTTACTTTTGCTATGACGCATCGGGCTATCCTTTGATCCGGTTATACCGCGCTCGTTTAACGAATGTATACGAGGGTGGGCGGCGAATGACAGGGTTGAACGACTGGTGAAGCGAAGCTAAGCCAGCAAGCCCGAAGGCTTCCCCGCCATTGCCGCCCAGAGAGGACGTACAACGGTACAGACCGCATTAAGCAGTCTGCACTTCGCTTCAATCAGGCGTTCAAACCTGCGTCCATTTTTTTGGAACGGCTGTCACAATACCGCGACTAAAAACCATGGTCAAGGGGGACGAAACATTTTGCCCTTGTGGTGCACAAAGCGTAACCGTCATAGAGTTGCGCTCATAGTTTTTTACTCGAAAATTGGGGCAAGTTTCGCCAGCACTTCTTCCATGATTGATGCTGGCAAGGTCTCCACCTTGCGCGCATTGCACGCGCTAAGATCGAGCACACGGGGCTGATCGCAGCGAACAACGCCGGTTGTTTTAATGCCAGTCACTGGAACAGCGAACCCAATGCGGCGGGCGAAGTCGCCGCCGCTCGTGATTGGGCAGATCACCGGCAATTTGGTTGCTTCGTTGAACTCGGTCGGAGATACAACCAGAACAGACCGCTTCCGCGCTGTTCACGTTCTTCAATTGGATCAAGCGAGACCAGATAAATGTCGCCTCGCCTCATATCAACTCACCACCCACGGCAGGCGCATCGACCCATTCTCGCTCTTTTGCCGGTTGTGGTTGTGAATAGTCCGAGGCAGCCAGCAATTCCGTGAGTGTGTAACGCGGCCTTGGCTTGGGATCAATTACCAGGTGGCCGCCGGAGACGGTCATACCAACGGTCGCTCCGGCTTGCAAGTGCAGTTGATCGAGGAACGCTGGTGGAACGGCCAACATGATCGAGCCGCCGACCTTGCGCAAATTGGTTGTATGCATGATGCATCTCCTCTGAAAAATCATACTTTGATGTAACTCAATGCAATCTGAATGACTAGCTCTTTACTTAGCTCTTTGCTCTCGGAAAACAGGTGTTTATCGGCATAGTGCAAGATCATCCAATTTCGTCAACTTTCTGCCACGATTTCCTCAGCCTCCACACGCGACTCTGCCAGTTTTATCTGCAATACTTTTTCCAGCTTCTCCATCTCTCGCTCAGGGTCCGTCCACCAATCGGTGGACCAGATCCGATGCAGCGTCCAGCCCAATCCCTCCAGCACCAATTGCCGCAAACGATCACGATCTCTGGCGGTGGGCAGTGAATGATAGGTCGCCCCGTCACACTCAACGCCGAGCAAAAAGGTCCCCGGCTGTTGCGGATGGACCACGCCGATATCGAGCCGATAGCCGGAACATCCGACTTGCGGATGCACGATCCAGCCGCGGTTGCGCAAGGCGCTGATGACTTCCACCTCAAACGGGCTGTCCGGTTCACGCCCCGTTGGCAGCGATTGTTCTGCGAGTGCCCGTGCGCCTTTTTGTGCAAACTCCAGATAATTTTTCAGATCCGTCACGCCGGTCGAGCGGGTGCGGGACAGATCGATCTCTTCCGGTCGGATTGAACTGACGATCGTCACGCCGACCCGCGCCCGGGTGATGGCTACGTTTAAGCGACGCTGTCCGCCCTCCCGATTCAACGGTCCAAAATTCATCGGCATCCGGCCCGCTGCATCTTTGCCGTAGGTAATCGAAAACAGAATCAAATCGCGCTCATCGCCTTGGACGTTTTCCAAATTTTTGATGAACAATTTTTCCGGGCCATGCTCGGCGATGCGCTGCTCTAGTTCTGGTGCTTTACGCAACTCAGCATCGAGTAAGGTTTCGATCAGGCGTTGCTGGGTCTGGTTAAAGGTCACCACGCCCATCGTTAAATGGCGGCGATCATCATCCGCAAAATGGGCGACGATGGCCGCTACAATCGCATCCGCCTCGGCCCGGTTAGTCCGACTGCCGCCGCGATCATAGACACCGGTGACCAACTGCAAACGCACGGCCTGATCTTGGGTGACCGGCGAGGGAAAGGTAATTAAGCGGGCGTCGTAATAGCGATGATTGGAGAACGTAATCAAACTTTCGTGACGGCTGCGATAGTGCCATTCCAGCCGCAACGTCGGCAGACCCGCGCCCAGACATTCATCGAGGATGCTTTCCAGATCGTGGACATTGCCCTCCTCGCTATCCTGATCATCGTCACCGTCGGCATCGGCGCGGGTAAAAAAGCTGGTCGGCGGCAATTGTTTGGGGTCGCCCACCACCACCAATTGCTTGCCACGTGCAATCGCACCGACCGCATCCCAGACCAAAATTTGCGAGGCTTCATCAAACACCACCAGATCAAAGCTGGAATGCGCCGCGTCCAGATACTGCGCAACAGACAGCGGCGACATCAGCAAGCAAGGCTTGAGCTTGGGCAGCAACGTCGGAATCCCGCGCACCAGTTTGCGTACCGGCAAATGGGCTTTTTGCTTGGCGAGCTCGCGCAGCACCAAACCCATCTCGGCGTCCGGCTTTTGATTGGCCTCCACCTGCGGGACGTTGCCTGCCAGTACCGCGTGCAGGTATTGCTCGGTGAGCGTTTGAAAGCGTGCATCGCTGCTACGAAACTCGCGGATTTTTCGATCATGGTCGGCGCTGGAAAAGTTGCGTAGCACCGGCTCCTGATCGGTGACGAGTTTGAGCCACCAGACTTGATATGAATAATCGACGTATGCGGCTAAATCATTGAGCGCGATACGATTCTGTTCAATCGCCTGCACCACCCCAGACAGGCCAGCATCCACCGCCTGCTTGCGCAATCCGCGCCATTTGCACCAATTGCGCAGCCTGCGATGCTGCCCTTGCCATCCAAGCAATACCGCACGGATACGGGTGGGCAGACCGGCGGTATGCACGGCTCCGGCGAACTCGCCACTGGCATACTCGGTCACTTGCGCACGCTTGAGGGTAAATTCACGGTAAGTATTTTTAAAGTCAACCAGTTGTAACGCCAACGCACCGTGCGGACCCAGGCTTGCGCGTTGCTGGCGCACCAATTGGCGCAAGCGTGGCGCTAATGCCGGATCGGCGTCGGTCGCCGCAAAACGTGTCATCGCTAATTCAAATTGCGGCCCCCATTGTGCGTAACGGACGACGGCAAGCCAATCGGTTTGCGGACCTTGATATTCACTTCCTAACCATGTTGTAGCTTGTGCATCGACAAGACGCAGCGCCTGATCGGCTTTATTCAAGCCGCACAATGCGTCAAGCGCCGCCGGTATCGATGCTGCTGATGGCCGTTGCTGGCTATTCGTATACAACGTTAATTGTGCCGTCACGCTGCGTGACAAAAACCGGCTCTTGGGCCACCACGCTTGCTGAGCGCGACGCCAGGCTGCTGTCAATTGCGTACCATCTGCAGCAGAAATGTCAGACGTAAAACCTAACGCCGTCAGTTTTTGCGCACACAATTGCCGCAACTCGCCATGTTCGCGGAGTTGATGGAGTTCGCTGCGGCAAGTCGCATCATCGCCATTGGCGACGATACCGACGGGTATATGCGGCACTTGCAACAAGACATCGATCAGCCCATCCAAGGCCTCCAACAATGCTTGCGACGGCGCGCCCAAACTGAGTCCGAAGACGGGCTCGAGCGCTTCGCAAGCAAGCTGTAATTGTTCAGATGCGCGATCAAGCTCGGTGCATGTTGTGAGCAATTTTTCTTCCCACGCATTTGACCATTCAGTATGACAAACCAAGTGCAGCGGATGTGCTTGCAGCGGCCCCAGCTCCTCCACGACGACTTGCATTGCCCGCACCAATTCGCGCAGCGCATCCAGCCCGGCGCGGTCGTGGGTGTCGGGATCGGTCCACGGCATGGTCGCCGGCACCCAACGCTTAGTGTGCAAAATCGCGCTATCGGTCGCACCGCGCACCGTCAAGCCATGCGGATAAGGGCGATGCAAGGCTTGCACCAAGGCGTTCAGATCGGACCGCAATACAGCCAGACGTGCTGCCTCGCGCTGCCAGTCATCGGCGGTGGAATGGTGCGCGACGTTCATCGCCGTGCGCAGCTGCTCTAATACTTCGGATTTTTTCGCCTTGGCGGAATGCAATTGCAAACAAAACGGACCAAGCCCAATCGCATTCAAGCGCCGTTGCACGACATCGAGCGCGGCCATTTTTTCGGAGACGAACAGAACGGTTTTTCCCTGCCCCAAAAAATGCGCAATCAAATTAGTGATGGTCTGCGATTTACCGGTTCCCGGCGGCCCTTCGAGCGCAAAATCATGCCCCGCCCCTGCCCGGCTAATCGCATTGAGTTGGGACGAATCGGCCAGCAATGGCGTGAGCAAACTCTCCGGCGCGTGACGCACATCCATGTCATCGCGCCGCACGATATCGATGCCGTGCCCCATGGAGACGCTTGAGCGCTCAATGAGGTGATTGACGACGCGATTTTGTTTAAGCTGCGCGCTGCGGTCCTGTAAATCCTTCCACATCAAATATTTGGTGAACGAAAATATTCCCAGATAGACGTCTTCCAGCACTTCCCAACGCGGTATGGCATTGATCGCTAGCCGGATGATTTGCCAGATTTTGGTGACATCGACGCCATTCCCATCCAATGGCAAGACGTCTAATCCCTTGATCGATATCTGAAATCGTTCACGCAGCAACTGCAGCAAGGTCGGGTTAATGATAGTTTCATCGTCATGGCGCTTGATCGAATAACCGGTCCGTACTGATTGCCGCGTCAATGTCACCGGCACGAGCAGAATCGGCGCAAGCAAGGTTTTCTCTGCACGTTCATCCTCGGTCCAGCGTAAGAAGCCACACGCCAGATACAAAGTATTGGCACCGCCTTCCTCCAGGCCTAGCCTTGCTGCGCTGTAAATTTCATACAAATGCGCATCGAGTTTTTTAGCGTCAGCATTGGCTAACAGTTCGCACATCTGCATCGCTTGCAACGCCGCCGCACCGAGCGGGTCTTCGCCATTGCGACGCATCGCGAGCGCTGCCACGCGGGGATCGTCAGGATTGACCGCATCCATGACCGGTGGCAATGGACGGAATTTCCATTCTTTGCCGTCCGATAATGCATCTTCTAATTGACTCGGGTTCGGTACGCGCAATGACAACATGACCTTGGTCGGCTTGAAATTAATCAAGCGGTTGCGTAGCGTCAAATCGAGCAATTTGGATTTCCAGCGCGCCAGACGGCCATCGGCGGTATCAACGGGCGCATCGTCATCGATCACGATTGCCGCCGTATCGAGCGGCGGCAGCACTGGCGGTGGTTCGATACCAGGGGCGACATCGACTAAGGGCACTTGGTCGGATTCTGCTCCTGCTGGCAAGCGCGACGGCAAAGGCCGGATCTGCTCCATGCGCGCACGCTTGATATCGATGGCGAACAAAAAGGCATCGTCGTCTTGCAATTGCTCCTGCCCGTTTTCGCACGCCAGACGCAACGACGGCAATGGTCTATGGGTGAGCAGCGTGGTTTCAAACACTAGCAGCTCGCCACTGGCAACACGCTTGCGCACCGCCTGACCGTCATCGAACACCGCGCTTGGCAGGGTGGTATTGATGAGCCAGCAACCGACTAAAGCATGGCCTTTTTTAATGATCACCAGCGGATTAAGCCCGGCCTGCTCCATGCAGGACACCAGCAACATCGAGGAATCCAGACAGGTCACCATGCGGCTGCTGAGTATGCGATCCGGGGTGCGAATTTTTTGACCATCATTGCCAAACGACGCCGCTGGCGTGATGTAGCTGAGTTTGAGTGCGCCGATGGCGTTATAGATCGCCGAAATCTGCGCCCAGGCATCATCCCGATTTTTCGATTGATAACCGTTGAGGCTCTGACCGGCCCCGGCTTGGTGCAACTGCTCGCCGCACTGGGCCATCAAACCATCAATGGCCGGATTGTTCGGCAGCGAAAACGCCGCCAGCAACTCCGGCAACGCCCGCGTGCCAGCCCATTGGTCGTAGGCCAGCACGTCTACCGGGTGCTCGGCCTGCGCTACTGCGATGTTGTTGGCGCGTACCGCAATGATGACGCGACCGCGTTCGGCTTCGTTTAATTCGGCCAGATAACGGTGGACGATTTTCAGGTCGATGGTATCGATGCGGCGTGTTGCGTGCGCGTCGAGTTGGGCGAATCGCAGCCGCAAGGGATCGGCAAATGGTGGATCGCAATGGATGACGATCTCGATATCGAGCAGCGGCTCGGCGCTATGGTTCTGGATCGACAGGCTGCGAATTAAGGGAACGTTGTTTTGATAGGAGGCGTAGTTGACTGTGGCGTCAACTTGCGCTGTGATCGTAATATTGGGTGGGGATAGTGGTGCTTGATCAGTTAGTTGATCGACCTTTAGGCAGGCCCGCTCTGATTGTTCTGACTTCTGCGACACTGCATCACCTGCTTTTGTGGTCCGGCGCTTGGCTACAGCGCAAGGGCAACATCATACCAATCCGGATACAAATATGCAGGGGCAATTAGTGTGTGATCTTGAGAATTTTTAACTTGAGGGTATGTGATGCCTGGAGGGTGGACAACGCAATGTTGCCATCGAGACTTAATTGATTATCAGCGCCGGAGGACGGCGCGATCTACTTCTAAAAAAATGATTTTAAGATCAGTGTGGCGGTACCGGCAACAATGAGTCCTAACATCCATTTAAGCAGTGTCATTTCACCCTTGACTTCCTTGATATCGGCACTTAACTCAAGCTTTACTTCCTTTATATCAGCACCTAACTCAAGCTTCACTTGCTTTAAATCAGCAGCAAACCTCAACTCCATTTCCCTTAAATCATTCTTGCTGGCAACTTCGCTACCATCATACGCGTCACGCACGGCCGATGAGATTGCCTCTGCCTGCACTTCCGGCAGGCCGGTTGTAGTTAAGGTCTTAATAAATTTATAGGTATCAAAAGTAAGAGTCGACATGCTGAAAATCTCCTTGACGGCAATTATAACGAAACCTTTTTCGCTCTCGCGCAAACGCGAGAGAAAGTTAAGCGTTTGGCTAATAATTGATTTTTCATCTTGAGAATATCGCTCGGAGACACCGATCATCCATTAATGATGATGCGACCAATCACCAGTCGGTGACGCCAGATATCCTTCAACAGCATCCTTTTGTCCGGTTGCGTGACGTTTTAATTCGCCGCATTTACAGATCCCTTGATACGGCTGGATATGCGAGCAAGCGGAGACTTTTTGTAAAAATACCTGTACCGGCTTGGTACATTTTGCGCATTTAAAAGTGAGCGTACGGGATGGTTTGTTGGACATGTTTTTTTCCTTGATTTTATTGAACGGTAAGACGCCACAGCGAGGTCACTTCTGCCGCACGGGCGGCGTGTAGCGGGTCGGTTTCATCGGCGGCTTTCGGATGATGCGGCTTGACATCCATACGCCCGATGACGCTCAGACCGGCCTCTGCGATCCATGCCAATAATGTTGCGCGTGGGCGCAGCGTCAGGTGTTCGGCCAGGTCGGAGAGGATCAGCCATGCTTCGCCGCCGGGTGCAAGATGTTCTGCCACGCCGCTCAGAAAGCCACGCAGCATCCGGCTGTCAGGGTCATAGACGGCGTATTCGATGGGTGAGTTTGGGCGGGCTGGCAGCCACGGCGGATTGCAGATGATCAGGGCGGCGCGGCCCGGTGGAAACAGATCGGCCTGCACGACGTCAACTTGTTGATCCAAGCCAAGCCGGGTCAAATTTTCTCGGGCGCAGGCTAAGGCACGCGGGTCTTGATCGGTTGCGATGATGCGGGCAATTCCCCGGCGTGCCAGCAGCGCGGCCAGCACGCCGGTGCCGGTACCGATATCGAAGGCTAAAGTTGTCGTTGGCAGCGGGGCTTCTGCTACTAAGCCGATGTATTCGCCACGGACCGGTGAATAGACACCGTAATGAGGATGAATGCGCGCCCCTAGCGCGGGAATGTCGACGCCTTTTTTGCGCCATTCGTGCGCACCGATCAGACCGAGTAACTCGCGCAGTGTGGCAACGAATGGACCAGCGGCGGGGCCGTAGGCTTCGAAGCAGGCTTGCTGCACGTCGGGCGCACGGCGTAGCGGGATGCTGTAATGTTCATCAAACGGCAGCAACACCATCGCCAGCGTGCGTGCGCGTTGTGATTGGGCCTGACGGTGAAAATTAAAAACATCGCCCGGTGTCGTCGCTTGCTTAGGCGGTTTGCGGTCGGTGCGACGAGCTAGCGCCTGCAACAGTTGCCGGGCGTTTTGAAAGTCACCGCGCCAGAGCATTGCCGTACCTTCAGAGGCCAGACGAAAAGCGACGTCCGCAGTCATGCGGTCGTCGGCAATTACTACGCGTTTTGGTGCTGGTGCGCCGCTTTCTGAATGCCAGCGGCAGGAACGCGGTTGGTCGTCCTCGACCCAATTAATTAGTGGAGGTTGGCTCATGATTGCGCCTTAAAAATGATATTGGTATTAATGTTGATTTTTTTCTTGAATGTTCACATCCCGTTCGCCCTGAGTAGCGCAGCGTATCGAAGGGTTTTTGCGTCAGCGATAACTTCGATACGCCCTTGCGGGCTACTCAGTCCGAACGGTTGGCGGGATTACGGCAAATCAGCAACAACATCAAAACCGTTCATAGCCCAACAAATACCGCCATTGCCCAACTGGCAAGCCAGCCATCGGCACGCGCCCCATACGGATACGCTTCATGGCAACAACTTCCAGTCCGACTTTTTCGCACATATGTGCGATCAGGCCACGCGGCGGTGCTTTGAGAGGAAAGCGCAAACGGGTTTCATTTTGCCAACTGACTTTGATCGGCGGCAACGGTTTGCCACTGAATTTCAGGCCATGACTGAGCAGTTGCAAGCCGTCTGGAATGATGTCGCCGCACACTTCGACGATGTATTCCTGCTCGATTTTGGCGGCGTCATCGACCAGTTTTCGGGTAACTTTCCAGTCTTGCGTCAGTACCACTAAACCGCTGGCCTGAGAGTCCAGCGGGCTGACCAAACTTAAGCCAGCCAGATGCTGCTTGAGAAAACGCAAACCTGAGCGATCTTCTGGCAAGCGCTTATCGGGGCTCAGCAATTGGGCAATGACCGAGGCGGCATCAAGCGCATCGGGCACCAACTCAATACCGGCAGGCAAATGCAACAAAATGGTGACAGGATCGACCGGTTGCAGCACGGCATTGGGCAGCAACGCCACTTGCTGTTGCGGCAGGACGCGGTAACCGGCCTCCTCAATGACGACGCCGTCCACTGTGACCCAGCCGCCCTGGATATATTGCTCGGCCTCGGTGCGGGAACAAGGGACTGCGTCAGCGAGATGTTTAGCGAGGCGAACGGATTCGGTCATCGAGATTACTTATTACCGTAAGGCGATTTAGCACGACCATGAAACTCTTCTGGCCGCGATTTGTTCTTGGTCTCGAAAATTTTCTTGGCGTCCAGCACGGCGTTCTCTTGCGTGCGCAGTTCGGGATGATCGTCGTGTAGGGTGAAGAAATCAGCGGCTTGTGCGCGCATGACGTGCTTGATGGCGGCGGTGTCGGTCTGTTCGTATTTTTCAGTTAACAGGGTGGTGACTTCGTCCAGATATTCTTCGTAGGTCATTGTCATGATGTAACTCCAATCAGTTGCTTAATTATTTCTTGAATCAAATAGGGCGGAAAAGCATTTTGCTCCCCCGCCCTACTGTATGCCTATTTTATCGCTGTGTTTTGCAGCTAGAAAATACAGCCCATCCACTTAACCAACCCAAGTCCGCGCATTACGGAACATCCGCATCCACGGCGAATCTTCGCCCCAGCCTTCAGGATGCCAGGATTGCTGCACGCTACGGAATACCCGCTCGGCGTGCGGCATGAGGGCGTTGAAGCGACCGTCTGCGGTGGTGACTGCGGTAATCCCTTGCGGCGAACCGTTAGGGTTGTACGGATAAGCTTCGCTGACCGTACCTTTGTTATCGACAAAACGCATGCCGACTATGGCCTTCTCGATATCGCCGGTTTGCGAGAAATCAGCAAAGCCTTCACCGTGCGCAATCGCAATCGGCGTTTGCGTACCGGCCATGCCTTGCCAGAAGATCGAAGGCGATTCTTCGATTTGCACCATCGAGAAACGGCCTTCGAATTTCTCCGATTTATTGCGGGTGAATTTCGGCCATGCTTGAGCGCCGGGAATGATGCCTTTTAAATTGGCAATCATCTGGCAGCCGTTGCAAATGCCCAGCGCAAATGTGTCGCTGCGGTTGAAGAAGGTTGAGAACTGTTCAGCCAGTGCCGCGTTGAACAAAATAGTCTTGGCCCAGCCTTCACCTGCACCCAATACGTCGCCGTAAGAAAATCCGCCGACCGCAATAAAGGCTTTGAAATCATCCAAGCGCGCACGTCCGGCGATCAAATCGCTCATGTGCACATCAACGGCGGTAAAGCCGGATTGATGCATAACGTAGGCGGTTTCAACGTGGGAATTGACGCCTTGCTCACGCAGAATCGCAACCCGTGGTTTAGCGCCGACATTAATAAACGGCGCTGCCACGTCTTGCTGCATATCGAAGGTTATTTTTGGTGTGATACCCGGGTCAAGCGTGTCGAGAATACGGTCGTATTCCGCATCCGCGCTGGCTGGATTGTCACGCAAACGGGCGATGCGCCAGCTGGTTTCGCTCCACAGACGTTGCAGCGCAATACGCGGCTGGTTATAAATGGCTTTAGCGTCGCGGGTGAATTCGATCACGTCGCGTTTATCCGGCTTGCCGATGATGTGGCTGCACGCGCCGAGGTTGTAGCTGCGCAGCACGTTCATGACGTCCGATTTTTGTTCGGCACGGACTTGAATGACGGCGCCGAGTTCTTCGTTGAACAAGGCGCGCAAGGTCATTTCATTGCGGCGTTCCGAGATTTGACCGACCCAGTTTTTAGAGTCGCCCCAATCTGCGGCGTGCTCGCTTTCCATCGTCAGGATGTCGAGATTGACGGAGAAGCCGACGTGACCGGCAAAGGCCATTTCGCACAATGTTGTGAACAAGCCGCCGTCCGAACGATCGTGATACGCGAGTAATTTATCTTCGGTATTGAGTTGTTGAATGGCGTGGAAGAACCCTTTGAGGTCTTCGGCGCTATCAACGTCGGGCGTTTCATTACCAATCTGCTGCATCACTTGCGTCAGAGCGGATGCACCCATGCGGCCCTTGCCACGTCCGAGGTCGATCAAAATCAATGCTGTATCGCCAGCATCGGTACGCAATTGCGGCGTCAGCGTGCGGCGGACATCGGTGACCGGCGCGAAGGCGGAGACGATGAGCGAGACCGGCGAGGTGACCGATTTATCGGACCCGTCATCCCTCCAGGTAGTGCGCATCGAGAGCGAATCCTTACCGACCGGAATACTGATGCCTAGCGCTGGACACAATTCCATACCGACGGCTTTGACGGTATCAAACAAGGCCGCATCCTGCCCCGGTTGACCGCAAGCGGCCATCCAGTTGGCCGACAATTTGATATCCGACATATCTGCGATCGGAGCGGCGGCGATGTTGGTCAGCGCTTCACCGACGGCCATGCGGCCTGACGCTGCGGCGTTAATGACGGCTAGCGGCGTGCGCTCACCCATCGCCATCGCTTCGCCCAGATAACCCTCAAAACTCATCGTCGTGACAGCGCAATCGGCTACTGGAATTTGCCACGGCCCGACCATTTGATCGCGCACCGAAGTCGCGCCTACAGTGCGGTCGCCTATCGTAATCAAGAACGATTTATCCGCCACCGTTGGCAATTTCAAGACGCGCTGTGAGACTTCGAGCAAATCCATGCCGGTGAGATCAACGGCGGGCAAGTTGGCGGCCACGCGCTGTACATCGCGGTGCATTTTTGGCGGTTTGCCAAGCAATACATCCATCGGCATATCGACCGGATTGTTGTTGTGTTGCGGATCGATGACCTTTAATTGACGCTCTTCGGTTGCCGTGCCGACGACGGCAAACAAGCAGCGTTCACGCTGGCAGAAGTATTCAAACAGCGGCAGGCTCTCAGGCGCAATCGCCATGACATAGCGCTCTTGCGATTCATTGCTCCAGATTTCTTTCGGGGCCATGCCGCTTTCTTCCAGTGGTATCTGGCGCAAATCGAAAATCGCGCCGCGCTTGGCGTCGTTGGTGATCTCCGGGAACGCGTTCGACAAACCACCGGCGCCGACGTCATGGATCGACAAAATCAGATTGGCGTCGCCCATTGCCCAGCAAGCATTAATGACTTCTTGTGCGCGGCGTTCCATTTCGGGGTTGCCGCGTTGGACTGAATCAAAATCCAGATCCGCCGTATTCGTGCCGGTGGCCATCGAAGAGGCTGCACTACCGCCCATGCCGATGCGCATACCGGGGCCACCCAATTGAATGAGCAAACTGCCAACCGGCAAGGCATTTTTAAACGTGTGTTTGTCTGAAATACTGCCGATGCCACCAGCAATCATGATCGGCTTGTGATAGCCGTGAACTGTACCGGCAACGTTTTGCTCGTAGGTACGGAAATAGCCGCCTAAGATCGGGCGACCAAATTCATTGTTAAACGCAGCTCCGCCCAGCGGTCCGTCGATCATAATTTGTAACGGTGAAGCGATACGGTCTGGTTTGCCGTAAATGGCTGTACCGTCTTTATCGGCAGCCGTCACAGAAATTGTCACGTCAGCCATGTTTTCCCATGCTTGCTGCGCCTCTGGCAGCAACAGATTGGAGACGGTAAAGCCGGTTAAACCTGCCTTAGGTTTGGCTCCGCGCCCGGTTGCGCCTTCGTCGCGGATTTCACCGCCGGCTCCGGTTGATGCGCCGGGGAAAGGCGAGATGGCGGTTGGGTGATTGTGGGTTTCAACCTTCATCAAAATATGCGTCAACTCTTCTGAGGCTGCATACACATTCCCTTCGGCAGCACCGCGTGCATAAAAGCGCGACACCGTTGCGCCTTCGATGATGGACGAATTATCGCTATACGCCACGACTGTGCCTTGCGGGTGCAATTCATGGGTATTTTTAATCATCGCGAACAAAGATTTGTCCTGCGCCTGACCATCAATGGTCCAGTCCGCATTAAAAATCTTGTGACGGCAATGTTCGCTATTGGCTTGCGCAAACATCATCAACTCAACATCGGTCGGATTACGCTCGGCGCGGGTGAAGGCGGCCATCAGATAATCGATTTCGTCGTCCGACAATGCCAGGCCAAGCTCCGTATTGGCGCTCTCCAACGCGGCTTTACCGCCTGCCAGCACATCAATCGACGCCAATGGGGTGGCTTGTAATTCTCGGAATAAGTCGCCAGCCGCTTCGGCGCTGCGTAATACGGTTTCGGTCATGCGGTCATGCAGCAAAGCGC
Organism: Glaciimonas sp. GG7; assembly: GCF_052976905.1. NCBI lineage: Bacteria > Pseudomonadati > Pseudomonadota > Betaproteobacteria > Burkholderiales > Oxalobacteraceae > Glaciimonas > Glaciimonas sp. GG7. Next base: position 61,978 of record NZ_JBRIIQ010000001.1, read on the forward strand.
TAATGGCCGCAATGCTGGCGTCGCTGAGTTTTTTGACGCCGCCCAGTCCCAACAAACCGGTTTTCAGATGAATTTGATACGCAATCCCGCGCTCGATGCGCTTGATCTGCGACATGCCGCAGTTACGGGCGATGTCGGTGGCCTTGCTGGCCCACGGAGAAATCGTGCCAAAACGGGGAATGACAATGAACTCCTCGCCACCGGCTGCGCCGTCAAATGGATCGCCGTAAGTCAGCAATGCTTGCAAGCGGGCTACATCGTCAGGACCCAATGCGACAGATGCATCGACAAAATGATCGTAACGACCGGTAACGCCGGTGATATTAGGATCAATTGCGTGCAATTGCGATAAAAGACGTTGGGAGCGAAAAGCAGGAAGGGCATTAGAACCCGGCAAAATCAACATGGCGATATGGAGGGGGTGGTGCAGCCAGAAGCTGCGGGTTAAATCAGAAGCCGCATTATACAGCGTAGGGAAGGCGCTGGCGCGTGGGTTGCGCAAGCAAACGCATCCGCAAAAAACTGTCCAAATGAACGTTTGCCCTGTGATCGCCAAGAGCCTGCTCAAGAGAATACCTGCACATTGCAAGCGTTAAACCAAATAATTTATAGGCATTTTGTGGAAGAAACAGACGGAGATTGTTTGTAGACTTCGGCGCTCAGTTTTTGACCACCTAACGAACTTAAAAAATATTCTTATGAATCCGATCCCTAACAGCCCAGCAATTCCACGTGGCCAGCATGAGATTGTCACGCCAGAGACACGAACAAGCATCGTAACGGACAACGCCTCGTCAATTGCTTCGAGCCTCGCCAATGTAAGCAATCCTCCTCCGACAGAAACCGTCAACGGGCAGCCACCTGACAATGCACTATTTCAGGATCTTTTCGCACCAGTTCGCGAACCTGCTGAAAGCGTTGCAAACTACGCGACCTCCACACCGCAATTCAATATCAATTTAGCGAAGGCGAACAATGCAGCCCCGCAAAATAGCGGCACATTTCCTACATCAGGTCGGGGGAAAGTAATGCCTAAGATACCCGAGCCTACGGGACATATCAGAGACTTCAGGATTAATCCAGGAGCAGGATTCCAACACCAATATAGCTCCCATAAAGAGCCCACCCCAATAATCGCTCTTAAAAAAGAGTTTAATCCAGCTCCTGGAAGCACTATCAGCATGGAACAACTGCAAGATAATTTCCATGTTGATCCCACCCAAGAGCATCAGTGCGATCGTTTTGGGCATTACAAAACCAAACCAGTTTTTGAAAATATCGAAACTCTACTTAATCCGTTTATACAAAAAAATTCTGCTCAATTAATTAATATAGATAATAAGAAATCTGCAGTAACCGCTGAACATGCTTTTCAATATTGCAAACTAAATGGGTATTGTGGAGAAGTACGCACGTTTGTAAATTTTGAATGGGGGCATGGCACCCCGGCTGAACGGGTACAAGAGTACATACAAGATTGCACTAAAAAAAATCCGAATTACTTACTAAAACTACCTTTATTATTTGTTAAAAATGGCGTCGGACATATTGCTAAAATTACCTCATGGGTGGAAAAAAATCCTAAAACAGGTATTTCAAGTGATCATCACCAAATAACTACTTATAAAAAAGACGGCAGCATCGACAACAAGGCGTCTACCAATCTAACCAGTCTTAATGATTGCGACGAAATGTGGTTATACGAAACTAGAAAACGGTTTCCAATAAAACAGGAAATGCAAAAACCATCTATGCTTGACAGAATCAAGAAATTTTTGGATTAATATTATATTAAAAACAACCTCAACCAGAAAACTAATGAATTTCGATGAAAAATATTAAAATTCATCTTTTAATTAATTATCAACATTAAAATAATGGGGGCGATATGAGAAATAGTATATCAGCGCTATTTTTTATGCCGCCTCTATTTCATTTTATAATTTTAAATTTTCTAAAATTATATTCAAGTAAATTAGTAATTACTATCAATTATTTAGGTATTAAATGAAAGAAAATACTCTCAATAGCTAGTAAAGTCCACAACGGATACTTTAACAAACTAATGGAGTTTTAAATATGTTCTCTGCAACAAGACCCAACACCCTCCCAATACCGTCACGCCAATGTAATACCGTTACATCTTCGACAGGTCCGATAGGTCCGACAACAAGGGAAGCATCAACCTTAGCTGCCGGATTAGCGAACGCAAGCAATACTTTTTTGATAGCCCAAACCAACAAATCATACCAATTCGATGTGGAAAAAGACGCCACATCTGACGCTAATAAACAAGCACCCTCTCTTAATTTTTGCCTTAAACATACTGATCTGGCTGAAAAACCAGACAATGCAGACAATACAGTGCATTTCGACGATCTAATACGTCATAAAGCAATTAGTTTAGAAACGTTACAACGCACTCCGACTGTTAAACCTGCATATTATCAGGATGATCCTTATTCAGAAAAAGCTTTACAACAGTTTGAGAAAAATAAAGTTTTTAAAGTTCCGATGGCCACATTAGCCTTTTTGACGGGAAAAGAAACTGATGAATTAAATAGTATAAGCGATCTAACACAGAATTCTAAATTAACTGCAGACGATATTGTTAAATTTCTAAAATATAATCAATACTATGGGAAACCAATTCCGTTTGTGGTGCATAAATCGGATTTATCAAAATCAGGAAGAGAAATTACAACTGATATGACTGAATCTCCGGATATACAAGTGTATGACTATCTTTTGAAAAATACGGTAAGGGATCCAACTAAAGCATTAGAATTGCCACTTTTGTATGTAAAAGAAGGTATTGGAAATATTGCAGTGGTTCAAGCATGGATTCCAAAATATATATACTCAAATGGAAATAAAATAGAAAACCATGAAAAAATTATGAAATGCAAGTTAATCAACTTTGAAGATAATGACGTTATAGACCATAGTAGAGCACATGCAATGTATATTTTACGCGATTGCGAACAAGTAAACTTATACGATACCGGCATACGATTCCCCCCGCTGGAATATTAATCACAATAATAAAATGCATAAGTATAATGAATGAGTTTGCAAAAATATAATTAGTAATATTGACTGGATTAAATATGGCGCACGCTCTTAATCCGGTCAACTCTAACTATGGTCTATATCTCAACAACTTCTCACAGTTAAGCAAGAACGTCCCCTGTCCCAGAGCAGGTAGTACGACAAAAAGGCGCTGCTACACATCAACAGTTATATGGTCTTTTTATTATCTATATCTCTGTTTGAAAGCACGCGGGCTAATGCCTTTCGCCCCACGAAACTGGCGATTGAAATGGGCCAGGTTGCGGTAGCCCGACTCTTGGGCTATCACACCGATCGCCTTGTCAGTCTGGATCAGTTGCTGGCAAGCGCTGCCAATGCGCAACTGGGTAAGATACGCCGTCACTGTCAAATGGGTATGACGTTTGAAGAAGCGATGAAAAGCTCCCACCGATAAGGCTGCGCGCTCGGCTAACAATGTCACTGGCAACTCCATCGGGAAATGTGCATGCATATAATCCAATACCCGCCCCATCCGCTGGCGTTGTATATCCAATGCGATGGAAGCGGATGCCACTGATGCCAACGGTTGCGCCTGCGCGTCTTGCGCTAGCAACAGCAGTAGTTCCAGCAGTAGCGGCAAGCGCTGCGCCGGGGCAAGTTTTTCCAGACGCAGCATTAAGGGTCGGACACTGGTCGCTGTCTCGGCCGAGAACTGCAATCCCCTGTCGGCCCGCTTGCCTAGCTGTAACAAGCCGCCCAGTTCCGGCAAGCTGGTTTGCAACTGCACTAACCAGTCTCGCGAAAACCAGACTACCACCGCCAGCATCGGCTGCTCGGGCGCGATCCGTTCGCTGGCCGACCAGGTATGTGGCAAATTCGGCCCAAGCAGTACCAAATCACCATCGTTGAAGTCCGCCAGATGATCGGCAACATAGCGCTGGCCGCGTGCATTCAAGGTCAGGGTGAGTTCGAACTCGGGATGGTAATGCCAGAGAAACGGTAGCTCAGGCAGTTCGCGCCACAACAACTGCCAGGACTGGCCGGGTGACAGAGTGAGATGTTCGTATTGCGGTCGCATTCTGATCTTTCGAAAGATAATTACGTCAGAATAGTATTAATAACGGAGTGTTGCAGCGAAATCATTGCGCTTCTGTCGTTAGAAAATGGGTTTCAGTCATCCGCTGCCTATAAAACCAATCAGGAGATATATATGCAACAACCTCATAACAAGCAACGCCCAAGCAACCCATCCGTGCTCTACCCCGATCAGGAACAACTACGCGACATCCAGAAAACGTTGCCGCTGCGCGTGTTGTCGGCTAGTGACTTTCTATATTGGCAAACCTATGGCTACGTGATCGTTAAACAAGCTGTCAGCATGGAGCAAGTGCAACGTACGGTGGATTTCCTGTGGGAATTTCAAGAGATGAACTGCAACGCACCGGATACCTGGAACCGCGCCCAATTACGCGATCACGAAATGAAAGAGCTCAACGGTTCTGGCATGGTCGAGGCCTATCATCACCAGACCTTATGGGACAACCGGCAAACGCCGCGCATCGTTGATGCCTTCGTCGATATTTGGGATCGCGAAGACCTATGGGTCACCCTAGACCGCGCCAACCTGAACACACCAAACCAAGGTGCGCGGCGTTTTGGCGGCTTTATCCACTGGGATGCCGACACTTCGCTCGAACCGCTACCGGTGAATGTTCAAGGTGTGCTGGCGCTGTCGGACACCACACCGGAAGGCGGCGGCTTTCAATGCATCCCCGAACTGTTCCAGCATTTTGAAGAGTGGCGCAAGAGCGCACCCAAGGACCGCAATCCGTTACGCCCGGATGTGGACTCGCTACCGTGGAAATTACAGTTCGTGCCGATGCAAGCTGGTGATCTGCTCATTTTTAACAGCTTGCTGGCGCACGGCATCCGTCCTAATACTTCGACCGATCAGGTACGGCTGGCGCAGTACATCGCCTATACACCGGCACGGGAAGAACAAACGCAATTGCGCGATTGGCGGGTGGCGAGTTGGGCGCAACGGACGCCGCCGGACGGCTATGCGTTTCCTGGCGACCCGCGTGAATGGGAAAACACACGCTATCCGTTGGCACAGTTGAGCGAATTGGGGGAGAAGATTTTGGGCAAGAAATCTTGGTAAAACGCGGTGACAAATAATGTCACGCCAACACCGTCTCTCCTTGCCGCTTTAAAAATCCCTCAACACAATCTTTCCAATCGCATGCCCCGCCTCCAACGTAGCGTGCGCTTGCCGCAGGTTGACTGCATTAATTGGCGTCAAAACCTGCCCTACCGTAGTAACAAGAACTTTACTGTCTATCAAACGGGCGACTTCGTTCAATAAATTGCCCTGCTCTTGCATGTCCGGGGTCTGAAACATCGCACGTGTGAACATGAATTCCCAGACGAAACCGGCGCTTTTTGTCTTGAGGAGATCGATCTGCAACGGTGCTGCGTTTTCGACTATGGTGCAAATCGTGCCTTGCGGTGCGATGACGGCGGCAGCCGTTGGAAAATGTTGATCGGTATCGTTAAGGATCAGGACGTAATCAACCGTCGCCAATCCCAGTGCTTGCAATTGCGCTGGGATATCGCCGAAGTGGTTAATGACATGATACGCGCCTAGTTCACGCACCCATTTTTCAGATGCTGGACGCGATGCGGTTGCGATCACGGTCAGCTCGGCAACTTTGGCGGCTAACTGAATCGCAATGGAGCCTACACCGCCTGCGCCACCTATCATCAGGATCGTTTTAGCAGGAGCGGGATGCAAAGAGGTCACCACGTGCAAGCGGTCAAATAAAGCCTCCCAGGCGGTGATGGCGGTTAATGGCAATGCTGCGGCTTGTGCAAAATCGAGCGTCAATGGCATGTTGCCGACGATGCGTTCGTCGACTAATTGATATTCGCTGTTGCTGCCAGGGCGCGTGATGTCGCCTGCATAAAACACTTTATCGCCGACCTTGAACAGGCTCACATCCGGGCCTACCGCTTCTACAATTCCGGCGGCATCCCAGCCTAAAACACGTGGCACTGATTCAACTTTGTCCTTAGGCGCACGCACTTTGGTGTCTACCGGATTGACGGCGATGGCCTTGATGTTGACCAGTAAATCGCGGCCTTGCGGCACTGGCTTGGGTAGTGTGACGTCAAACAGGGACTCCGGATGATCGATCGGCAAATAGTGGGTTAATGCAATGGCTTTCATGGGCGATCCTTGGAGTGAAGATTGAATGGCAGATCGGCAGGCGATTTGCTGGGAAGGGGCAATTTTTTAATAGGGATGGAAGTCATCAACAAATGGGGGTAGCACGCTGTGCCACCCCTAAGCCGCTCATTATGCGCGTTTGGCATGCTTTATTTTATGTACGGCCTGTTTTTGGCCTGCATCAACATATCACCCCCACTATTACTGTAATTTCAACGTCCAATCCTGCAGTGCCACCAACATCTTCTTAATAAATTCACGCGTAGGTGCATGAATCAGTGTGCCAGCACTATCGAAGCGATCGGCAGCGCTCCCGATCATCACTTCCGGACCATTCAACATTTTTAAATCGAGAAATACTGCGATCTGGCGCAAATGATATTGGGCGCGGGCGCTGCCGAGTGCGCCCGGACTGGCGCCCATGATGGCTGCAGGTTTACCTGCGAATGGTTGCTCCGGTGGACGCGAGGCCCAGTCGATGGCATTTTTCAATACACCGGGGACCGAATAGTTGTACTCAGGCGTGACAAAAAGAATGGCATCTGCGTTACGAATTTGCTGGCGAAAAAGTTCTACCACTGGCGGAAAGCCTTGCGCCTTGACGTCTTCGTTGTACAGAGGAAATTGGGAAATATCGGCTTGCGTAATATTGACACCGTCGGGCGCCAGTTCGATCGCGGCGCGTAATGCCGCCGTGTTGAACGAGCCATGGCGCAGACTGCCGGAAATACCGAGGATGTTGATTGCGGAATTACTCATGTTGTTGCTCCTTTAAAATGACAACGATTTAAAGATAGAACACACCACACTCACTCGCCCAACAACTCAGCAATAGGCGACAAGCCCTCCACATGCTCAGCGATGACTTTGATGATGACTACCATCGGAATACCGATCAACAAACCGGCAATACCCCATAACCATCCCCAAAATAGCAGCGCGACAAATACCGCAGTGGGATTCATTTTGGCAATTTTTCCGGTCATCCAGGTGGTCACTAAGGTGCCGACGATCGTGGCAATCCCCAGCGAGATACCCACCAATAACAGCATCATGGAAAAAGTCCCGAACTGCATGAAGGCAGCCAGACCGGTGGCGATAGCGATCAATAGCGACCCGAAGTACGGAATGATGTGCAATACGCCGCCGGCGACCGCCCATGCACCAGCGTTATCCAACCCGATGAGTCGAAATGCTATCCACATCAGCAAGCTCAATAACATATTGGTCACCAACAGCATGAACATGTAATGTTGAATCGCGGTATTGATCTGATCGAGAATGTGCACGGTTACTTTTTTTTGGCTTAATGTCGGCCCCGTTAGTCGGACTATTTTTCGCTTAAAGGTATCACCCGATTGCAACAAGAAAAACACCAGAAACAGAACCACCAGCACCTGTCCCAGAAAACCTACAGCGCCTAACGAGCCGGCCAGTAACCATTCGCTCAGTTTAGAGACCGGCGTAGGTGCACGCAGGGTTGGTTGACCGCCGGTAGCTTTCGCAATTTCGTTGGCTGCTGCCTGCATTTGATCTATCGTCGTTGGCTGGGTGCCACGCAACTTGGCAAGCCCTCTGGATAATTTATGCGAGGCTTCCGGTAGCTGCTCCATGATCGACTGAAACTCACCTCGCAAGGCGTTGGTGACGACTACGCCGCCGCCGAGGATGGCTGACAGCACAATGGCCGTAGCGACCACTCTTGGTATTTTTAAGCGCTGCAACCAGCCCACGACAGGACTGAGCGTATAGGCGAGAAAGATACCAAAAACCAAGGGCGTCAAAAATTTTTGCGCCCATTGCAGGGCAAAAATAAATACGATGGTCGTCATCATGGTCAATCCTGAAATGATCGGCTGAGAAACTGGCGCAACAGCATTATCAGGATCGTCGACGCGCGCTTCCGTGCTTGCTGCATCGAGAGCGGCCTCAGGTTTGGCGTCGTCGGGTTGGCTATTGTTTATTTGCATGGCGTGACCCACCTGATCGGCCCCTTTAAAAACTGGGGCGATGACACATTATCTGTCCACAATTAAGGATATTCAACGTTGCGGTCGTCAACCTTCATGCAAAGCGTTGCATTGATTCAAGGTATGATTCTGCTCGCCTCTTTTGGTGTAAGTGCGTGCCTCCGCGTTGTGCCTTCATCATGCGCCATGACGGTTGGGTCGTTATTGAAAGCAGTCGATTTACATTGAGCAAAATAGTGATGGATCAAGAGTACCGCAATCAAACGCTGCTAAAACCGCTGAAGCCGACCCGAAAACAAGTTGTCGTCATCGGCGGCGGCATCATTGGCATGTCTACCGCTTATTTTTTGGCCCAGGCCGGCCATCAAGTCGCCCTTATTGAGCAACGCCGTAACGTCGCCGAAGTGGCGACCTTAGGCAACTCAGGCATGCTGGCTACCGCCTCGACGACGCCTTGGGCCATTAACGGCATGCGTCGCCGTATCTTAAGCGGTGTATTTAGTCAGGAAGCGGCCACAATACTCAACGCACGTCTGAGTCCTTCGCTGTGGCGCTGGTTGTTGCACTGGACCTCCGGGCCAGAGTTGCAGCGTTACCAATTGCAATGTGAGCGGATGCAACGTCTGGCCTCTTATAGCCAGCACATCTTGCTACAACTACAACAACATCACCCACTCGATTACGAGCAAAGCCACGGCCTGCTCAAACTGTTTCGCACAGAAAAAGAACTCGCCGCCACCGCACCATTGCAGGCAATGTTATCTGAGCGTAACGTCGCCTTTAAGTTGCTCGATAGTGCAGCGGCGCAGACCTTGGAACCGGCGCTGGCCACCTCACGCAATATCGCAGGCGGGCTGTATTTTCCAGAATTGGCGTCGGGTAATTGCACTTTATTTACCAAACAATTGAAATCCCTGGCGATTGCTTCTGGCGTGCAATGTCACTTCGGTCTGAAAGTCGATGCCGTAGAGCCGCAGGATAGCCGGGTAGCGTTGAAGATCGGCAAGGATGTTTTGCATGCCGACGCGGTCGTCGTTGCCGCTGGGGTTGGTAGCATGGCCTTGCTCAAAAAACTCAGCATCAAAGTCCCCTTGCAAGCGGTCAAAACCTATACCGCCACGGCGGCGGTCAAAAATCATGACGCAGCCCCTACTTTAGCGCTGCAAGATGATGCCTATAACGTGACGATGGCACGCTTCGGCGAAAGAATCCGCATCGCCGGGATTGCTGAATTGGGCGCAACTGATACAACGATTGATGATAAGGCTTTGCGTACGCTATTAAAAGTGACCCAAGACTGGTATCCCGATGCGGCCAATTATCACAATGCGCAAATGTGGACCGGTCATATCCCGATGCTGGCCGACGAAGTGCCGTTAGTGGGCGCAACCGGTAGCAGCAATGTCTACATCAACATCGGGCATGGCGGCAGCGGCTGGAGCATGGCGTTAGGAGCGGCAAACATCGTCGCCGACCAACTATCGGGTCGCACGCCTGAGATCGATACAGATGGCTTGACGCTGGCACGCTATCGGCGTTGACGTTTAAACACTGAACCTTAGGCAGACTGATCATGACGACGCTCTACGCAAGCGCAGAAATTCGCACCATTGAACACGCGGCGCAGCAGCAATTGCCGCCGTATACATTGATGCAGCGCGCAGGCAAAGCCGCCGCCGATGCCGCGCTGGACCTGATCCCGGGCAGTGCCCATCGAGCGCGTATTTTAGTGTTAGTCGGCCCCGGCAATAATGGCGGCGACGCGTTGGAGGCGGCGGCCATCCTCACCAAGTCAGGCGCAGAAGTCGTCGCCTTGGTATTGCCAACGGATCGACCATACCCCGCCGACGCTGCCAATGCACTGAGTCGCGCAACCCGTGCGGGCGTGCATTTGATGCCGCCGGAACAATTCTTTACGATCGATAGCATTACGTGGTCCCTGGTCATCGATGGTTTACTCGGTATCGGACTAACCCGCCCGCTGGACGGTCCATTGCGCAGTCTTGTTGCGACCATCAACACCCTGCATTGTCCGGTGCTGGCGCTGGATGTGCCGACCGGACTAGATGCCGATACCGGGATGGTGGTCGGCCCCGACGGCATGGCCATCGTTGCGCATCACACGATCACGTTTATCGGCGACAAAACCGGTTTGCATAGCGGCGATGGCCCGGACTATGCGGGGTCGGTCAGCGTTGCTGGACTGGACATTCCTCCTGATCTTTTACCGCCGCCGCAATGCTGGCTCAACGGGCCCGACTTGTTCGCTGGCAATTTACGCCCCCGCGCACGTACTACCCACAAAGGTAGTTTTGGCAATGTCGCCGTGATTGGTGGCGCAGAAGGCATGGCAGGCGCGGCGATTCTGGCCGGACGCGCTGCGCTTAAATCGGGTGCTGGCAAAGTGTTTATCGGATTTCTGGATGCTGCGCCTGCTGTCGATAGCGGCCAGCCGGAGTTAATGTGTCGACATGCAACGGATATCGATCTGGCTTTGTCAACGTTGGTCGTCGGCACCGGGCTGGGCGTTTCTCAAGCAGCGCATGATCTGTTGGTTAACACATTGCAAGCGCAAAGCCATTTGCTGCTCGATGCGGATGCCTTGAATTTGATTGCGGGTGAGCCAGCGTTGCAACAATTAGTCGCCCAACGCCGACTTTCGGGATTGCTCACCGTCATGACCCCGCATCCTTTGGAAGCAGCAAGGCTGCTCGGCATGAGCACAGCAGAAATACAGGCTGACCGTCTGCGTGCCGCACGCAGCATGGCGCAGCGCTTTAATGCCGTAGTGGTGCTCAAAGGTGCTGGCAGTATCATCGCCCGCCCGGATGGCTACGCGGTGATCAATCCGACTGGCAATCCGGGCCTGGCAACCGGCGGCAGCGGTGATGTTTTATCCGGCATTTGCGGCGCATTGTTGGCGCAGGGTTGGTCCGATTGGGATGCTGCATTAGGGGCGGTCTGGCTGCATGGGCGTGCGGCTGATATTCTGGTGGCACAAGGATGTGGACCGATTGGCATGACTGCCGGAGAGTTGATTCCTGCGGTGCGCAGTGTGTTCAATGAGCTTACTGAAACAAGCAGCAAATAAGGCCGCTACAAAACAAAAAAATCGTGAACAGAATCAAATCTGTGCACGATTTTTTACGAGTACCTAAACTATAGGAAGGCTGGTTTTATGCTGCCAGCGCAGGATAGTCAACGTAGCCTTCCGATGTCGGAGAATAGAAAGTTTCCGATATAGGCGTATTAAGCGGCGCGTCCAGCTTCAAACGTAGTGGCAAATCAGGATTAGCGATAAACAACTGACCAAACGCGACAGCATCAGCCTCCCCTTTTGCCAGAATGTCTTGCGCTGCGGCTTTGGTCAGTTGCTGGTTCGCGATATAGACGCCACCAAACGCTTCTTTCAATTGCGGGCCCAGACGATTTGGCGTTTGGCCTTCGCGGGCGCAGATAAACGCGATGCCGCGCTTGCCAAGTTCGCGCGCAACATAGCTGAATGTTTCCAGCGGATTGGCGTCCCCCATCGTATGCAGGTCGCATCCTGGCGACAAATGCATACCGACCCGCGCTGCGCCCCAGACGTCGATACAGGCGTCGGTGACTTCCAGCATCAAGCGTGCGCGATTTTCCAGCGAGCCGCCGTAGATATCGGTGCGTTGATTGGTGCTGGTTTGTAAAAATTGATCCAGCAGATAACCATTTGCACCGTGGACTTCGACACCGTCAAAGTTGGCTGCTTTGGCGTTTTCTGCGCCTTTGCGATAGGCCGCAACGATGCCTGGAATTTCTGCCAGCTCCAACGCACGCGGTGTGACGAAGTCCCGCATTGGACGTAACAGGCTGACGTGGCCTTCTGCCGCAATCGCGCTTGGCGCAACCGGCAATTCACCATTGAGAAAACTAGGGTCCGAGATACGGCCAACGTGCCACAGTTGCAGCACAATCCGGCCACCAGCGGCGTGTACCGCAGCGGTGACTTGCTGCCAACCGGCGACTTGTTCGTCGGACCAGATGCCTGGCGTATCGGCATAACCGACACCGTGCGGCGTGACGGCGGTGGCTTCGCTGATGATCAGACCGGCGGAAGCGCGCTGCACATAATATTGGGTCATCAATGCATTCGGTACGCGACCGTCGCCGATAGCGCGGGAACGTGTGAGTGGGGCCATGATGATGCGGTTAGGCAATTCTAAATCGCCAAGTTTGATAGGGTCGAATAATGTAGTCATAGTTTGATAGCCAGTTAGGTTATTAAAAAAGGGAACGGTGGGATCAGCCCATCACTGTAGAAACTGTTGATATGGTTGCTGCTGTATTTTTCTCTGCACGACGCAAACATCGCACAGATATCTGCATTGCCACTACAGCGATCAAAGCAAGCCCGGCAGCGGCCAGCGGAATCGACTCCAGCCCCAGTCCATGACCGATTACCAGACCGCCAACCCATGCACCGAGGGCGTTACCGACATTGAAAGCGCCGATATTAAGTGTCGCTATTAAATTAGGTGCGGCCTTGCCAAATAACATCACGTTGACTTGTAAGCCGGGAACCGCCGCAAAGGTCACCATCGCCCAGATGAATAAGTTAATTTCCATCGGTATCAGCGCCACGCTGGTCCATCTCAGCGCCACCGTCACTAGTGCCATGACGAAAAAGATGGCAGTCAATGCAACACCCAGACGCCAATCGGCTAACCGTCCGCCGATATAATTCCCTGCTGTGAGGCCCAATCCAATCAAAAACAGGGTCCACGTGATACCACTTGGGGTGACGTGCGTGACTTGCTCAAGCAAGGGTGCAACGTAAGTAAACAATGCAAACATGGCCGCCGAAAAGAAGGTCGTTGTCGCCAACGCAGCCCAAATACCGGCACTGCGTAATTGTTTGAATTCGCTGCGCAAATCCGCCTTTTTCTCATCCTTATCTGTCGGCAACACGCGCGCTAATCCGATGAACGACAGCACGCCAAGAACCGCCACAGCCCAGAATGGAATGCGCCAACCAGCAAACTGACCGAGCGCAGTACCTAGCGGTACGCCAAGGACGTTAGCCAATGTCAACCCGGTAAACATTAATGCGACCGCAGAGGCTTGCCGATTTTCTGGCACGAGGCCAGCGGCGACCACCGAGCCGATGCCGAAGAAAGCACCGTGACAAAGCGCGGTCACCACGCGTGCAAACATCAAAAATCCATAATCCGCCGCCACCGCGCACATCAGATTACCGACAATAAATACCCCCATCAGGACGAGCAAAGCGCGTTTGCGTGGCAACGATGCTGTCGCCACCGCCATGATTGGTGCGCCGATCGCCACGCCCAACGCATATCCGCTAATCAACCAGCCAGCGCTGGGAAGGGAAACCGCGAGACTACGGGCCACATCGGGCAACAAACCCATGATGACAAACTCGGTAGTACCGATGGCAAAAGCGCTAAGCGCGAGAACAAGGAGAGCTAAGGGCATGACAAATCTTTATAAGAACTCAATATAAATGCATTGGAATGCATCACTTTTGGTTATAAATCACCATTCATATGCGCCAAAAACGTCTGAATAGTCTCTTCGTTACGACGATAAAAAACCCATTGCCCTACCCGCTTGACACTCACCAACTCGGCACGTTGCAACGTTGCCAAATGGGCTGATACCGTCGACTGGGACAATCCGGTGCGCTTATCAATCAGTCCGCAACAAACACCCATTTCCAGCGGATATTCCTGCTCGGAGAAATATTCATTGGGCGTTTTGAGCCACTGAAGTATTTGCCGCCGAACAGGATTGGCGAGGGCTTTATGTATGAGGTCGAAGTTCATGGATGGCAGGTTGTGTAAGGTTGGCTTAAGTCTTATCGTCTTTTACAGAAACAAATATTGTCATATCCAGAAATTAATATCGCAATATTACGATATTAATGAAAACATTGCTGAGCATGGCGAAAAATGATCACACGCGTGCATGTGCGGGAAGGTAAATATCAAAGCGCGCAGAAGGTAGCGCTCTGTTTTGCACGCTCCACGCTGGCCTTAATGTCATTGATCAAGGCAGAGTGGGCGGCTGCTGAAAAAACTACGGCGTGACTTTTACACCCTTCCAAAACGCCAGACGCCCACGAATGTCTTTTGCTGCGTCTTTGGGCTCAGGGTAATACCACACAGCATCCGGGTTAGTGTTGCCCTCCACCTCCAGCGTGTAGTAATTGGCAGTGCCTTTCCAACCACACACCGACGTTGTGTTACTTGGCTTCAAAAAAGCCGGATTAACGGATGCTTGTGGGAAATAGTGATTTCCTTCGACAACGACGGTATCGTCCGATTCGGCGATGACGATGGCATTCCAGATAGCTTTCATTTTTTGTCCTGAGTCGTGATGGGGAGGTTGGTGAGCAGATATATGGTAGCGGCTTATTGTAACTTTTTTAACTTTTCAAAACTATGTCATCAGATTGCAATATTCCCTTGTTAAGGTGCATGCCGGATGGTGAAAAAATATATTATGTCGATCTGGGAGCTTACAGCAATCAAATCAATAACCGTGGTGCGATTTAATGTAACCAAGCAATGTAACCAAGAACTTTAGTAATCAGGAATTCCAGGCATGACATTAAATGTTCAAGCATTACCTTTATCAAAAAGACTGACCCCGAATCGCTGGGATTTTTTGGTTTTCCCCCTCGTTATCGGCATCATTGCCTTCAGCGGAATCGGCGTGAAGGAAACGCTGGCACCGTTATCAAGCCTGACGACCAATGTGGTCACGCTCGACCCCGGCAACCTGCCTGAATATGCCATGCGCACGACCTTGCGGATGTTGGCCGCCATGGCTGCGTCGCTGTTGTTTTCGTTGATCTACGCAACCATTGCCGCTAAAAGCAAACGGGCCGAAAAAATCCTGATCCCGGCGCTCGACGTCCTGCAATCGGTACCGGTACTGGGCTATATCTCATTTACGGTGACTTTTTTCATCGCACTTTTTCCCGGACGCGTGATCGGGGCCGAACTGGCGGCTATCTTTGCCATCTTCACCAGTCAAGCGTGGAATATGACGTTCAGTTTTTACCAGTCATTAACCACCGTTCCTGATGATTTAAAAGAAGTGTCGCGCAGTTTTCACCTATCTGGATGGCAACGCTTCTGGAAGCTCGAAGTTCCCTTCGCCATCCCCGGCCTGATCTGGAACATGATGATGAGTATGTCCGGCGGCTGGTTCTTTGTCGTCGCAGCAGAGGCCATCACGGTCGGCAACAAAAGTATTACCCTGCCCGGCGTAGGCTCCTATCTGGCACTGGCAATTACCGAGCGTGACCTGAGTGCGGTCGGTTGGGTGATTGTGGTCATGACCCTGGTGATCATTGCCTACGATCAATTATTGTTCCGGCCTTTAGTCGCCTGGGCCGACAAATTCCGCATGGAAAACACCACCGCGCAGTTTTCGCCATCCTCATGGCTACTCAATCTGGTGCAACGCACCCGTTTGATCCAAGCAATACTGGCCCCGTTTGGACGTCTGTTTCGCCGCGTGATCACGGCCCGTTTGCGTTTAACACCGGGCACCACCAGCGGCAAGAAAATCAAGCAAGCGCCGAGTAAACTGGTGGACTTCGTATGGAATGCTGCGATTCTGCTCATCGGTTGCTGGTTGGTGTGGCAAGTGGTTGCCTTTGTCGGCAAGGAGGTCAGCCTCGGCGAAGTCGGCACTGTTCTGCTGCTGGCCGTCTACACCTTGCTGCGCGTGATATTGCTTATCGTGATTGCCTCTCTGGTGTGGGTCCCGCTAGGGGTCTTAATCGGATTACGGCCGCGTCTGGCTGAAAAAATTCAACCACTGGCACAGTTTCTGGCCGCCTTTCCGGCCAATCTGCTGTTTCCGGTATTTGTGATTTTGATTGTGCGTTTTAATGGCAATCCTGATATCTGGCTCAGTCCGCTCATTGTGTTGGGGACCCAGTGGTACATCTTGTTTAACGTGATCGCCGGTGCAATGGCCTATCCGAACGACTATCGCGAAGTGGCCGCGAATTTTAAAATTCGCGGCTGGCAATGGTGGCGTAAAGCCATGCTGCCGGGGATTCTGCCGTATTACGTGACCGGCGCCATTACGGCCTCGGGCGGTGCCTGGAACGCCAGTATCGTTGCAGAGTCAGTCTCCTGGGGCGACACCAAACTTATCGCCCACGGCTTGGGTTCGTATATTGCGCAGTACACCGCCGCTGGTGACTTTCCCCGCATCATTTTAGGGATCGCCGTCATGTCACTGTTTGTCGTGCTGTTTAACCGCATGCTGTGGCGACCAATGTACAAATACGCCAACAACAAATTAAATGCTGAATGAGCTAAATCCGATGCCAAAAATAACTGAAAACCAAATCCTGAATGTGAACCGTGTCCGGCGCGGCTTTGCCAAGTCGCAGGGCGAATTATTGGTGCTTGATGATGTCAGCATGACCTTGCATGAAGGCGAAATCGTCGGCCTGCTAGGACGTTCGGGTTGCGGAAAGTCGTCTTTATTACGCATCATTGCTGGCCTAATCAAACCCACCGGCGGCGACGTTACTTATCGCGGCGAACCGGTCCATGGACCGGCCGACGGGATTGCGATGGTATTTCAGACCTTCGCCCTATTCCCCTGGCTGACCGTTCTCGACAATGTCGAAGCCGGTCTGGAAGCACTCGGCACGCCGCCCGCCGAACGGCGCAAACGTGCGCTGGCAGCGATTGATCTGATTGGTCTGGACGGCTTTGAAAACGCCTATCCGCGCGAACTCTCGGGCGGCATGCGACAACGGGTCGGCTTTGCCAGAGCGCTGGTGGTGGACCCTACTTTGCTGCTGATGGACGAGCCTTTTTCGGCCCTTGATGTACTCACAGCAGAGACCTTGCGTACCGATCTGCTCGACTTGTGGAACGATGGTCGTTTGCCGATCAAGTCGATCTTAATCGTCACCCATAACATCGAAGAAGCGGTCTTTATGTGCGACCGGATTTTGGTGCTATCGTCCAATCCGGGCCGCATCATTGCCGAGATCAAAGTCCCGTTTGCCCATCCACGTAACCGACTCGATCCGGCCTTCCGTCAATTGGTCGATGACATCTACGCCAAAATGACGGCCAGATTGCAACCGGCGTCCAGTCGCAGCAGCCCTTTGCTGGAACTCGGCAGTCGCTTAACACCGGTATCGACCAACCTGATGGCGGGTCTATTAGAAACGCTGGCCGCAGCGCCTTACAACGGTCGCGCAGACATGCCGGATATTTCAGCGCAACTACATCTCGAAGTGGACGATTTGTTTCCCGTTGCCGAAGTCCTGCACTGTCTGGGATTCGCTGAAATGAAAGAAGGCGATATCACCCTCACCACACTCGGTATAGAGTTTGCCGAACACGGCGTCCAGCAACGCAAACAAGTCTTTGCACAACAGTTGCTACGCCAGGTCCCTTTGGCGGCGCGCATCAAAACTATTCTGCAAGAACGAAAAGGCCAGCGCGCCCCGCGTGCACGTTTTCAACAAGAGCTGGAAGATTATCTGAGCGATGACGCGGCTGAAGAAACAATCGACGCGATTATTCGCTGGGGACGCTACGCTGAAATATTTTCGTATGACGATAAAAGAGAGATATTTAGTCTGGAGGATATTGCTAGTTAACCTACTGCCACGCGTCATCACATGTCTGATACAGCAGCGCATCCCTCTCATTTGTACGCCATCTGAACTTTTTACCTATAGACGCATCTCAGAAGCCCGATTTTCGGGCTTTTTTTATTCCTATTGCAGAGCAATTGATGCGCTGAAAGGATAAATCCCTCACGTTATAAGGATGCGCCAGTGCTTACATTTATCGGACTATTCACTATATTGACGCTTGTCCTGCTGCTGTTTAAAAAAGTCGCACCCATTGTCGGCCTTGTAGTGATCCCGTTTGTTGGCGCGCTACTAGCTGGATTTCCTCTTCCCGAGATCGGTGGGTTCTACGTCACCGGTTTGTCCAAGGTCGCACAGGTCGCTACGATGTTTATCTTTGCCATCACCTTTTTTGGTGTGATGCAAGATACCGGACTGTTCCGGCCAATGATACGTGCCATGATTACCCTCACCAGGGGCAACGTTATTGCCGTGGCCATCGGTACTGCAATACTGGGCATGCTGGCACATTTGGATGGCGCTGGCGCAACCACATTTTTGTTGACGATTCCCGCCTTGCTACCGCTGTATCGCAAACTCAAAATGAGTCCGTATCTGATGTTGATGTTGCTCGCCATCGGCGCGGGCATTTTCAATATGCTGCCGTGGGCCGGGCCGCTTGGACGTGCCTCAGCGATCACAGGCATTGAAGTCACCGCGCTATGGCGACCATTGATCACGATACAGGCGATTGGTGCTGTGCTGCTGGTCGCCCTGGCAGCATTTTTGGGGATCGCTGAACAACGTCGCATCCGGGCTGGCAAACTGCACCGAGACGACGTCAATGGGTATGCCGAATATGCCGTAGATGACCAACTGTCAGCAGAAGCAGAGGCACTTTTGCGCCCCCGTCTGATGTGGCTCAATACCGCTCTCTTTTTAGGCGTACTTGGCTCTCTGGTGATGGGAGTCCTGCCCGCGGCGTATATTTTTATGATTGGCTTATCGGTCGCGCTGATCCTCAATTACCCGACTGTTGACGATCAGGTAAAACGGATCGCCTCCCACGCACAAAATGCGTTAATGATGGGCGGCATTATCCTCGCCGCCGGATCATTTTTAGGCATCATGGACGGCAGCGGCATGCTCAAATCCATTGCAACCGATCTCGTATTAGTGCTTCCCGCATCGATTGTTCCGCATCTGCATATTCTGCTGGGTTTCTTTGGTCTGCCTATGGAACTCATTTTGAGCACCGATGCGTACTATTTCGGCCTGCTGCCTGTGGTCGTGCAAATCGTCTCCGAGCATGGCGTGCCGACTGAAAATATCGTCTACGCGCTCACCATTGGCAATATTCTTGGGACGTTTATCAGTCCGTTTTCGCCCGCCTTGTGGTTGGCGTTAGGTTTGGCGCAGATCGAAATCGGTCACTATATTCGCTACGCTTTATTCTGGATGTGGGGATTTTCGATTGTGCTATTTGCGATTGCTTTCGGGCTTGGTCTGTTTTGACGGTCAATACACTGTAAAAAGCCCGGGTTCGGGCTTTTTCTCTCCATCAAATCAAACTCAACGTCGTCTTTCCCGATTTTTTGCTCCGATTATGCGCAAGCAAAAACATCTCGTACTGATCAATATGCAAAGGCTTGCTAAACAAATAGCCTTGATAATCATGACAACCATGATCGGCGAGGAAGTTCATCTGGGCTTCGGTTTCCACGCCTTCGGCAATCACTGTTAATCCAAGGCTGCTTGCTAAGGCAATAATACTTTGGGCAATGACGGCATCATTGGGGTCCGTCAGGATGTCTCGGACAAAAGACTGATCAATCTTCAATTGATCCAACGGTAGTCGCTTCAGATAATAAAGAGACGAATAACCGGTGCCAAAGTCATCTAACGAAAAACGCACGCCGCGCTCTTTCAATGCGGTAATCTTGGCGATGGTGGCCTCCACATTGTCGACCATCAGACTCTCGGTAATCTCCAGCTTTAGCAGGTATGGATTTGCACCGCTTTGGTCCAGAACTTTGAGCACCGTTTCCACAAAATCGACATGCCGAAACTGCCGTACGCTGACATTCACGGCGAGGATCAATTGCGCCGTTTCGGGCTGTGTGGCCCAGGTTGCCAGTTGCGCGCAGGCGGTTTCTAACACCCACATCCCCAGCGGCAAAATGAGTCCGGTATCTTCGGCCAACTGAATGAATTCGCCGGGCAGCACCAAACCACGTCGTGGATGCTGCCAACGCACTAATCCCTCAGCCCCGGTTACAGCACCGTCGCCATTCATCTGAGGCTGGTAGTAGAGCAAAAATTCCTGATGCAGCAAGGCTAGCCGCAAATCGACTTCCATGACGGCACGCGTATTGACTTCAGCCTCCATCTCGATATCGAAGAAACGCATAGTGTTACGTCCGGCGGCCTTGGCTTGATACATCGCCAAATCTGCATGCTTCAATAAATCTCCAACTGAGTCTTGTTGGTTGCTGAACTGCGTAATACCGATACTGGCAGTACCGTGATGTTCAATTCCGGCGATCTGGTAAGGATGACTAAGAATAGCTAGTATTTTTTCGCCAACCGTCTTTGCTTGCGCTGCCGCTATCGCCAGCGAAGCGTCCAGCCCTGGCAGCATGACGACGAATTCGTCGCCCCCCAAACGGGCCACGGTGTCACTCGCCCGTACGCATGTCCCAAGACGCAATGCAGCTTGTTGCAGCAACAAATCGCCAGTGTCGTGCCCGAGGGTATCGTTGATCGTTTTGAAGTTATCGAGATCAATAAATAATAATGCGCCCGTACGGTTATGTCTGTTTACCGTCAACGCTTCTTGCAGTCGATTGATGAGGAGTAACCGGTTAGGCAGCAAAGTCAGAGGATCGTAAAAGGCCAGGTGCTCAATGGCACTTTCTGCAGTCTTGCGTTGGCTGATATCCGTGTCGATGGCAAGAATCGACTGCGGTTTACCGGCGGCGTCTCGCACCAGCGTCCAACGAGTTTCTACGGTGAGCTTTACGCCGCTCTTACTTGGTTTGAGGATCTCGCCGCTCCATTCGCCGCTATCGATCAGATTGCTATAGGCCTCATTAAAGACGGCCAGATAATTAAATTGCCGATCTTGGATTGGCAGACCGAACACCTCTTCCTGGGTCCAACCGTAGAGCCGTTCGGCGCTCTTATTCCAAAACAAAACGCGGTGGTCCATTGCACACACAATAATCGCGTCTTGCGCCTTGTCGAGCAGCGATGCCTGATCCCGAATCTGTGCATCGGCACGGATGCTGCTAATGCCAAAAGCCAGATCGGCCGCCATCTCCTTAATCAGTTTAATTTCATCGGCGGATACAGCGATGACTTCTTCAGAATATAAAGCCAGCAAGCCGAAGGTTCCGCTTTTGTCCGACAGCGGCAAAAAGATTCCACCACGAGAACTTGCATGCTGCGCATCGACCTGCCACGCGAATAAAGTGGCATCTCGTCCCATGTCATCAACGATGATCGGTAAGCCGCCACGAATGGTGCGCCCGGTAGGTCCTATGCCAGATGGCACATCGTCAGCCCAACTAAGATTAATCTGATTGAGGAAAGCGCCGTCGTGATGATTGCCAGCATAGGATTCAAGCGTAATGGACTTCGCTGCATCATCTTGGGCATACCCTACCCACGCGGTCCGATAGCCGCCGATATCGACAGCGATGCTGCATATTTGAAACAGTAAGTCATGTTCGTTTTCCGTTCGAATAACGGCTTCGCTACAGCGACTGAGCATTTGAAGAGCACGATTGGAACGAATTAAATCCAGAGCCTCTTTTTTACGCTCAGTCACGTCGGTGACGACCCCCGTCATCCGTATTGATTTGCCGCTGGCATTAAGTGCAAAATGCGCGTGCAAATGCACCCATCGCATCTTGCCCAATGCGGTCACAATCCGAAATTTGATGTCATAGGGAGCGTTATTGCGTAAATGTTTTTGTGCCGATGAGCGTACTAGATGAAGATCTTGCGGATCGATAAATTGCAACAGGTCTGACGCAGTGCGTGCAATGCCATCGTCCACCTCCTCAAACAAGGCCAGCAGACGTGGCGAGCAATACACGCTATTTGCGCTGATATTCCAATCCAATAAACCGTCGCCAGTACTTTCCATAGCAAGGTGCAAGCGTTCTTCGCTGATTTTGAGCGCTTGTTGAACGCGTTGTGTTTTCCTGAGAATAGCACGCGATATAAGGCTGCCTATCACCGTCAAACAGATACCAATTACCAAGGTTCCCAGTAACAAAAGACGCTGCACTTTGCGCGCTGTCTCTCCCATATTGAAAGAAAAATCGGCTTCCAATTGATTCAGAGACAGATTAATTGCCTTGATGCGCTCGCGGGAGGCGCGAGAGGACGCAGCGTTATATTTATTGGAAATCGTCTCATCATGGAGCTGTTCTGCCAGCGCAGTCAGACCTTCTATCCGATGATCAGCTTCGGCCCAAATCGACACGACCACATCCATAAAATTGACGTGGCGAAAACGTAGAAACAAGCGAATCATGCCTGGGATGTCATCCGGATGGTTCAGCGCTTGAAGAAAATCTTGCCGCACTATGTTCAAATCGGGCGCAGGTTTCTCCAACTCTAACCGTGCTTCGCGATCCCCTTGTGGGACCGCGATGGCGCTCAGAAACGATTGATATTGTTGCTCATCGCGAGTGGTCGTGTATTCCAGCAAGTAAGCAACCGCATCTTTCTGCGCCTTTGAGTACAGTCCCTCTCCTGCGACATAACCGCGCACCGACGACAGCATATCCATGCTGAAGGCCGCCAATACGACTAACAACACGGCAGTGACTAGCAACGGCCAGGTGACTTTGATCCAATGCCCGCTGGATTCATTTTTCAAAAACGTACTTAGTTGATGCATAAAAGACGTTGGCTTATGAAAATGAAAATGTAAGTTATAGGGCTAAAGTGTCTTAAAAATCCCTAAGGAAGAGTTTTAAGAATCGATACAGAATGTATCGAGGCAGGATTTATCATAGGCGCAATTGTTTCCAAGGTGTAACTTTTATATTTAAAATGCCTATAAAGTATTTGTTAAATGTACAAACTGCATGAATTGCACAAATTGTATGAATTGACGATTATCGCCCATTATTAATATTTTTCGTTATATTTTTACAACAAAAAAATGCGTATGCTTCGCTAGCAATGCTGTCTTGAAAAGTGACGCTGTCAAAACAAGGACTTCGCATTACACAGCCCTTTTCATTGGGCGCTCATTACATCTTCAATCGAAGGCGATACAAAAATCGCTTGAGTAACTGATGTTACGCGGCCTGAAGTAGCTCCCTTCTCCCGCTGGCCGGAGAAGGGAGCTAAACAATCATTTGCAATTAAGCCTGCGTAACGTCGGTTAAGGGAAGCTCTTAAAACTGTAGCGAGCGGATCAAGGTGGGATTGACAATGTTTCAACCTGCAGCCGCCCGAATCTACGGTGAGCGTCGGAAATTCGAGATTGATTCACGCACCAGGTTTTTAGAACTTACCTTAAATAAGACCGCATAACTGCGTAGACCAGAGCGTCCCAACCCAGACAGTACGACTGAGGCAACGACGTATAAACAGTTGTGCGGACTTACTTAGCGGTATACCAGCACAGGTATCTGACTATGCATCAATACCTTCTGCGTCTCGCTTCCCATAAGTAGTCCTTTCATCCCTTTTTTGCCATGGGAGGCCATGGCAATGAGATCGCAGTGCTTATCTTTAGCAGCCTTGATAATTTCTTCATACGGGTGGTCACTACTGACGTAAAACGTATCGCATTGCACCCCGGCCCGTTTTGCCGCAATGTCAATCCGTGCAAGATATTCGTTGACCTCGACGATGCATTGCTTTTTGAATTGCTCTCGGGTGTCTTCCAACATCTCTACCTGATAAGTGAAAATATGAAATGCGGGAATCACATGCATACCCGTAACGGCCGCACCGCTACTTTTTGCGAACGCAATACATTTTTGAATCGCGCTGTTCGAAGCTGCAGAACCATCTGTGGGCAAAAGAATATGCTTGAACATTTTTTTCTCCTCGAAAATAGGCCAAATATGAAATGACGATCACATATCGGCATTTCGCCATCTGTCACGCTTATTTGCGCGCTGGCATAGCCTCCAGCCAGGCAGCAACGCTTTCCATATTCTCGGTTGTCATCGCGTGCGTGATATTTTTCATCACCTCGCCTTCCGGTCGTTGTTCGGTTCTTTGAAAGACCATCAATTGCTTGACGATGTAGTCCGCATGCTGACCGGCTATGCGCGGGAACTGTTGTACACCCTCGCCATTAGCACCGTGGCATGCGACACAGGCAGGCGTGTTGCTTGAGGTAATACCATGTTCAAAAATCGTCTGGCCGTCTTTAAGCAAGGTCGTATTGCGCCGCACTCCCGGAGCGGGCTTCTGTACCGAGAAATAAGTAGCAAGTCCGTCAATCTGCACATCCGTCAATCGGGCACTGATGCCCCACATATACTCAAACCCTGCTGGATCCGAACGGCCATGCCCTTTGAAGGATTTAAGTTGTTCTACCAGATATGGTTGCGTTTGCGCGGCCAGATGGGGGAAGTTCGGCGAAGCAGAAATCCCCTGGACGCCATGACAATTGGAACAAACTTGTAACGCAATTGTGTTGGCTGAAATAGTGGGATCATCCAGTGCACGTGACCGTTCGACCGGTGAACAAGCAGCAACGATGCTCATCGCGATCACACTCAAAAATAGAGAAAGCACTGTTCGCTGAGCCCACTTGTCGCGCCCCCTCACAGATATTCCAGCGATACGCATTCCGGGTTCGCCATCGTCGGGGCTGTTCATCAGTAGGCTCCCCACGCATATAAAAAGAAGGTGTTGTTATCTTTCGGATTGCGGCCTGCCCCATCGTAGTTAGTTGTCGTGCCGTGGAAGCGGTTAAAGATAAAGTATTGCGCCCCAATACGCAGGTATTGCACCGGCGTCCAAAATACCTCCGGTACCCAGCCGCGCGTATCGGGATTGGCGGCGACATCCGGGTACAAAGTCGTATCCGAGGTCCCGGTCGTACTGAAATAACTCAAGCTGGCGCCGTACTTTGCCTCATACACATAGCTGCCTTTGAGCCTGAGTTGCTTGAGGGTATTGGAAGCATTGGCGGCAATCCCGGTCACGTCGCCATTACCGATCGTCTCCCTGATATAGCTCAACTGCGCTGTGACCGTATGCGGGTCCAACAGATACTGATATTGGGCATCTATCCCACGGTCACGATAACGGGTAGTCGGGCCGGTCGGATGCAGATTATCGGGATAGATTTGGACATTCATGGCAAACATACCAACCATTGCGCTATGCGGTCCCCATTCGTGGCTAAGCGCCAGCCGTAAATAAGGATTCGTACCGCGCAATTGGGTCTGATCCTGCTGCGCCGTGCCTTGACTTAACAATGACCAGACCCCATTCGCAGTTTGATACCCGGCCAGCTCTGCATAGAGCATCTTGTTCCAGAATACATAAGCACCAACACCGGCAGCCTGCGCGCCTAACTGGGAAATGATGGGGGTGGCGTCCGGTCCGGTGACCCCGAATCGTGTTGGGACATATTGCCACCAGGCCGGAGCGGTATTCCACGGGTCGGCCAGAGAAGGATTGTTGTTCAGAGTGAGCCCGACGATCAGATCCCGATTCGGATCGATGAAACGGTCGGCGTAGCGCACATCGGCATTATCGGAAGTCCACTTGCCTTGCCATTTGCCGGTATTCTGATGTTGGTTATCGTAGTTGTTATAGGTCTCTTGTACAAATACCCCGATATTGTCAGTAACCTTGCCAGCGACGAACACGCTTCCGGTTTGAAACAGTGCCACCGCATCCTTGGCAAACGCCACATCGCTGTCGGGGTTCGCACTTTTGGTAAAACTACCGACCGCCATCACCGATAGAGGAATGCTGCGTGTCCCGATGGTGTAACCGGTCAGCTTAAACAGTCGCCCATACGGCGTCAGCTCAGGAAACTGGCCACCGGCGTGGCAGGCCACACAATTTTGCCCGGTTTGCCTTGCAAAAGAGGGCAGCGCATAGGCTACCGACACGATCAAAAGGCTTTGCAATACAAAAATCGTAGCGATCAAATGAAAATACCGTAATTCCAGATGGCGTGACATGAATGCATGCATCGGAAAACCCATCCCTTCTCATCGTCTTTGAGATGCGTATTAAAAAATGCCGAATGGCGCTTATAACAATCATCAATTATCACGCTGCATCTGAGGTCTTCAGACACATCAGAATTTGATTCTATCGATATCACTCTCAGGAAAAATTGATGCATATCAATTAGTTGATAAATAATTATTACTTGATGAATGCCCGTCCTAATCGTTCGCCTGGTACTGATCGTCTGATCTGGCAGT
Organism: Glaciimonas sp. GG7; assembly: GCF_052976905.1. Taxonomy (NCBI): domain Bacteria; kingdom Pseudomonadati; phylum Pseudomonadota; class Betaproteobacteria; order Burkholderiales; family Oxalobacteraceae; genus Glaciimonas; species Glaciimonas sp. GG7. The sequence continues at coordinate 88,270 of NZ_JBRIIQ010000001.1, forward strand.
CTGTAGCACAGGACATAAAGTATTGATTTACATCAAATACCTCCGAACTATCCACTATTTCAACAGTGCGGTTATGGACGCAATGGACGTTACTGCCTACTCTGAAGATGGTTGATGATTGATTCGTTTTCCTGATAAAAACGACCATTAACCTATTGAACCTGGAAACGGCAGTTGGCCGCTTCAAGACACGTATGAGTGATTGAATAAATTAAATATTTTTACAATAAATACTGTCACCTGTCGGGTGGTCACACTACCAACTACCGTTTCGCGGTTGAAAGAAGGTACGACATGTCCTATAAAACCATTCTCGTGCATGTGGACCAATCCAGGCACGCTCCCGAATGCATCAGAGTTGCAGCAGGTATTGCGATAACTCAAAACGCACATTTGATTGGGGCAGCGATGACAGGCATATCGCCATGGGTCTACTCAAGCATGGTCGCCGACGCAGGTGGCTCAATGGCAACCGTCAATCTGGATTATTTGGAAGAACGGGCGCAACGAGGACTGACGGAATTTGAAGCCATTGTGCAAAGTATTGGTGTGACGTCCTACGAAAGACGTCTGATCGACGATGATGCAGTCGCCGGTCTCAGTTTGCAGGCGCGCTATTGCGATTTGGTGGTTATCGGACAGACCGATGTGCATGATCCATCGGCAGACGTGATGCCCGACTTTCCAGAAAATATTGTCATGAATTGTGGTCGCCCCGTGCTGATCATTCCCTATATCGGCCACTTCGACAAAATCGGGCAACAGGTGTTGGTGGCATGGAACGGCCGCATGGAGGCAACACACGCGCTGACCCAGGCAATCCCGTTACTCAAGCGCGCGCAAAATGTAGAGATAGTGGTATTTAATCCCGATAAAGAATTCGGAGTACACGGCGAGCAACCGGGTGCCGACATTGCGCTTTACCTGGCCCGTCATCACCTCACAGTAGAGGTATCACAACAGAAAACTGTTATGGATGTCGGTAACGCATTGTTGTCTCACGCAGCCGACGTTGGTGCCGATTTGATTGTGATGGGCGGTTATGGCCACTCGCGTTTTCGCGAGATTATTCTCGGTGGCGTGACCCGCACCATATTGCAGAGCATGACCACTCCACTCTTGATGGCCCATTAAATACCCAGAGTCTGTCGGACTGACTGAGCTAAAAAATCAGGAGGACGGCCCGACAGTCTACAGAATGCTTATTGAAGTATCCGCTTCATTCTGGAAAAGGCAGTTGGAGGGCATGAGTGTGCGTTTTCCGGTTTTCTGGCCAAGTCCGACGACGTGGCAGACTGCATTCTCCAAGGAGAAGTAACGAAGCCAGGGAATAGAAAAAACGCACACTCGTGCCGGTAGCGTAGTCACCCGACAGATGACAGCATTTATTATGAAAATATTTCATTTGTTCAATCACTTATAAATACCTTGCAGCTGTCAACTGCCGCTTCCAGGATCATAGCCATGTCAAAACTGGCTCAACATCTTGCCAACAACTCCTACCTCCACTTCATCAGCGCAAAAAGAGAAAAACTACTTTCTCGAACCGAAGGCAGGTATTGCACTGACATTCGTAATTTCTATTTCAGTCAGCTATTAGCGAGCCGATACATTTTCTCTCCTTGTAAGTTTCTGTAAGTTTAAAGCAAGATTTGCGTAAGGTTATACCTGCACACTCCAATCGTCCAAACGCATATAAAGCGTTGGCTTAAACAAAACAAATAATCAGGAGACAAGTATGGCGACCAGTATTGCAGCAGGGAGAGCCCCTTCACGCGGTATCACGGCAGAGGAGCGCAAAGTTATTTTTGCATCTTCCCTCGGTACAGTATTCGAATGGTATGACTTTTATTTATACGGCTCGCTGGCCGCTATTATTGCCAAGCAGTTTTTCGCTGGCACTGACCCTAATACAGCGTTCATTTTTGCCTTGCTGGCCTTTGCCGCCGGTTTTATCGTGCGCCCGTTTGGCGCATTGGTATTCGGTCGCTTAGGCGACATGATTGGCCGCAAATATACATTTTTGGTCACGATTCTGATCATGGGGGCGTCGACCTTCATTGTCGGGATTTTGCCAAATTACAACTCGATTGGGATTGCTGCTCCGATCATCCTGGTCGCTTTGCGCATCTTGCAAGGCCTCGCATTGGGCGGTGAGTATGGCGGCGCAGCCACTTACGTCGCCGAACATGCACCGGATGACAAACGCGGCGCTTTTACTGCCTGGATCCAAACCACGGCGACGCTTGGTTTGTTCTTGTCATTGCTCGTGATTCTGGGCGTACGTACTGCCGTCGGCGAAGAAGCATTTGCTGACTGGGGCTGGCGCATTCCGTTCCTGGTATCGATTGTTTTGTTAGGCGTATCAGTCTGGATTCGTCTGTCCATGAGCGAGTCACCGGCATTCACAAGGATGAAAGCTGAAGGAAAAGTTTCAAAAGCACCACTGACTGAAGCATTCGGCCAGTGGAAAAACATGAAAATCGTGATTCTGGCGTTGTTTGGTTTGACTGCCGGTCAGGCCGTCGTCTGGTACACCGGCCAGTTCTATTCGCTATTCTTCCTGACACAAACCCTGAAAGTTGATGGCCCGACGGCAAATATTTTGATCGCACTAGCGCTCCTTATTGCCACGCCATTCTTTTTGATTTTCGGAACGATCTCGGACAAAATTGGCCGCAAACCAATCATCATGGCAGGTTGCCTGATCGCTGCATTTACCTACTTCCCGATCTTCTCTGGCCTGACTCATTATGCCAATCCAGCATTGGAAGCAGCATTGAAGAGCGCACCGGTCATCGTCACAGCTGATCCTGCGACATGCCAGTTCCAGTTCAATCCAACCGGCACCAAAAAGTTCACGTCATCATGCGACATCGCCAAGGCCAAGCTATCAGCCATGTCGGTGAACTATGAAAACGTCGCTGGCGCACCAGGTACTGAGGCAACAATTAAGATAGGTGACAAAATCCTCACTTCGTACAATGCCGCCCCGCTATCGAAAGCAGATGCTACGACGCAGGACAAAGCCTTTTCCGCTGAATTGTCTGCCGCTATTAAAGGGGCTGGATATCCAAGCAAAGCTGACCCTGCTCAAATCAATAAACCGATGGTATTGTTGCTGCTGTTCATCTTGGTGCTCTACGTGACGATGGTGTACGGTCCAATTGCAGCGATGCTGGTAGAAATGTTCCCTACCCGTATTCGCTACACATCCATGTCCTTGCCGTATCACATCGGTAACGGTTGGTTTGGCGGTCTGCTGCCAACGACTGCCTTTGCCATGGTTGCTTACAAAGGGGATATTTATTACGGTCTGTGGTATCCGATTGTGATTGCACTGGCAACCTTCGTCATCGGTGTCCTGTTTGTTAAAGAAACCGTGCATAACGACATCTATGCAGATGAGCGCTAGATAAAAAGAAAAAGGCATAGGAGGCTGTTGCAACAGATACGTTAAGTTGCAGCAACAACATCCTTTGTCAATTCCTTCAGAGATTTAAGCCGATCGGGTTACCGGACCTGATCGGCTTTTTTATTTTTGTATACCGTCTCTTGCCATGTGTCTGGAATCTGTCACGCACTAGAGGCAGACGCGACAGTCGGGCCCCAACCTCTCTTTGCTCTGAACATTGGCATTTATCACTGTCCAAAACTGCCAGTATTTGCTATCGTCACCAACCCTCTATCGAAGCCTGAGAATATGAAGCCATCTGTCCGTATCGGTACACCGCTATCCCCTTCTGCCACCAAAGTCATGCTGCTAGGATCGGGCGAGCTTGGCAAGGAGGTCATTATTTCGTTGCAACGCCTTGGGGTAGAAGTGATCGCTGTAGACCGCTATGCGAATGCCCCCGGCCAGCAAGTCGCGCATCGCTCGCACGTCATCAACATGACCGACGGCGCAGCACTGGAAGCACTGATTGCGCTGGAAAAACCAGATTTGGTAGTACCCGAAATTGAAGCCATTGCCACAGAAACACTGGTGGCGATGGAAGCCGCTGGCAAAATCACCGTGATCCCGACCGCACGCGCGGTATGGCTGACCATGAACCGGGAAGGTATTCGCCGCCTCGCCGGAGAAACCCTTAGCCTGGCAACCTCGCCGTATCGCTTCGCCAACAATCTCGAAGAACTCAAAGCTGCTTGCGACGCGATCGGCTTTCCTTGCGTGATCAAACCGGTGATGTCATCGTCTGGCAAAGGCCAGTCCAAGATCGATAGTGCAGACGAGATTGACGCAGCTTGGGCGCATGCCGCTGCTGGCGGACGCGTCGATGCCGGTCGCGTGATCGTCGAAGGCTTCATTGACTTCGACTATGAAATCACCTTGCTAACCGTGCGTGCGCTGGAAGCTGACGGCAGCGTCAAAACCCATTTCTGTGAACCCATCGGTCACGTTCAAGTACAAGGCGATTATGTCGAATCATGGCAACCGCATGCCATGCATCCAGACGCACTGGTCCGGGCACGTGATATCGCCAAAAAAGTCACCGATAACCTCGGCGGACTGGGTGTCTTTGGCGTTGAATTATTCGTCAAAAATGACATGGTCTGGTTCTCCGAAGTCAGCCCGCGCCCGCACGATACAGGCATGGTCACGATGGCCAGTCAGGTGCAAAGCGAGTTTGAATTGCACGCCAAAGCCATCCTTGGCTTGCCGGTCAATGTCGCGCTCCACAGCCCGGCAGCCTCGGCGGTGATTTATGGCAAACACGACGCCAAAGGAATCGCCTTCGAAGGCGTCGCCGACGCCTTACGTGAACCTGGTGTTGACATTCGTTTGTTCGGCAAGCCGGAATCGTTCGAACGCCGCCGTATGGGGGTAGCGCTCGCCACCGCCAAGGACGTCGAAAGCGCACGCGTCAAGGCTAAGCAAGCGGCGGCTAAAGTCAAGCCGGTTATCCCGAATTAATACGCGGCAATGTACTATATCCGCGTCGCTCACACTGACGCGGATCGCAATCAATACCGGCCAATTCACATCCCCCACAGCCAGCAATCTCACGCCATTTCCCTCGCGCAAAACCCGATTGACTAAGGCACAGCAAAGCGTTGCCGATTACGCTACACTTATTCACCTTTTCCTCTCGCCGTTCAGAGCAATCAGCATTTCTACACTCCACTATTATGAAATTTGATGTTGCCATTATCGGTAGCGGCCTGGCAGGCCTGTCTGTTGCGCTCCATCTTGCAGAAAAAAGTAAAGTAGTGGTGGTCTCAAAACGGGCACTCCTCGACGGTGCCAGCAACTGGGCCCAAGGAGGCATTGCTGCGGTACTCGATTCCGGCGATAGCTACGAAGAACATATTTCCGACACCCTCATTGCCGGTAGCGGATTGTGTGACGAAGGCGCGACGCGGTTTATCGTTGAGCACGGGCGTGAAGCCATTGAATGGCTGATCGAACAAGGCGTGCCATTTACGCTCGACGCCAGCGCCGAAATGGGGTTTCATCTCACGCGAGAAGGCGGTCACAGCCAGCGCCGCATCATTCACGCCGCCGATGCAACCGGGCACGCGGTTCAAGTAACGCTAGAACAAAAAGTCCGGGCGCATCCCAACATTACGTTGCTGGAAGACCATTACGCCATTGACCTGATTACCGCGCAAAAAATTAACGGCAAAGAAACTGCTCCACAATGCCTTGGTCTCTACGCCAAAAACGTCAAGACTGGTCAAGTCCTGACCATCAGCGCGGGCCACACGGTCATGGCTACCGGCGGCGCAGGAAAAGTCTATCTCTACACAACCAACCCCGACACCGCCACTGGCGACGGCATTGCGATGGCCTGGCGTGCCGGTTGCCGCGTCGCCAACATGGAGTTCATCCAGTTTCATCCGACTTGTTTATATCACCCGTTCGCCAAATCATTTTTGATCACCGAAGCCATCCGCGGTGAAGGCGGTTTGCTGAAACTACCTGACACAGAAGGCGAAGACGCCGGCAAACGTTTCATGCCCGAGCATGATGAGCGTGCCGAACTCGCCCCACGCGATATCGTAGCTCGGGCGATTGATTTTGAAATGAAAAAACGTGGCCTTGATCACGTCGATCTCGATATCAGCCACAAATCACCGGCATTTTTAAAAGAGCATTTCCCGACCATTTATGCACGTTGTCTGGAGCTTGGCATCGATATCACCACGCAACCGATCCCGGTCGTGCCTGCGGTGCATTTTACCTGCGGCGGCGTAGTCACTGATCTCAATGGCCGCACCGATCTGCCCGGCTTATATGCAGTTGGCGAGACCGCTTACACCGGCTTGCACGGTGCCAACCGGCTGGCTAGCAACTCGTTATTGGAATGCGTCGTCATCGGTCGCGCCACCGCTAAATATATCGAGCAGCAACCCAAACCGCCATCCAGAGCGCTACCGGCCTGGGATGAAAGTCGCGTGATAGATGCAGACGAAGAAGTCGTGATCTCCCATAACTGGGATGAGTTGCGTCGCTTTATGTGGAATTACGTCGGCATCGTGCGCACCAACAAACGGCTGGAACGGGCGCAGCATCGAATCAGACTATTGAAGGAAGAAATTGATGAGTATTACGCCCACTTCCGCATTAGTCGCGATTTGCTGGAGTTGCGTAATCTGGTGCAAGTCGCATCGCTGATCGTCGAAAGTGCGCTGTCACGACGCGAAAGCCGGGGGCTGCATTACAGTCAGGATTATCCGCACACGCTGGCTAAGGCGTTGCCGACGGTATTAACGCCGGATCGGCTTTAAGTTCGAAAGCGCGTAGGTGTTAACCTACGCGCTTTTGCAAAAGAAACCTTAATCCAACACCCTCAACGAATAATCGGCAGCCCGAACATCCTTGGTCAGGCTACCAATCGAAATCCGATCCACGCCAGTCTCGGCGATGGCCCGTACAGATTCCATATTAATCCCGCCCGAAGCCTCCAATAACGCCCTGCCCGCAGTCAAGCGCACCGCATCGCGCATTCCATCGAGACTGAAATTATCGAGCAGGATTGAGACAGCGCCTGCCGCCAGCGCTTCATCGAGCTGTACCAAATCTTCCACCTCAACTTGTATCGTGACTCCGGCATTGAGGCTTTGTGCTGCTTGCATAGCAGGGGTAATACCACCGGCTGCGGCGATGTGATTTTCTTTAATCAGAATCCCGTCGTAGAGCGCCAGTCGCTGATTGTGACCGCCGCCCACCCTCACCGCGTATTTTTGCGCCAGGCGTAAGCCGGGTAAGGTTTTGCGTGTATCGAGTATGTGAGCCTTGGTGTGGGCGATCAGGTTAACATAGCTGCGCGTCGCAGTGGCCACGCCAGATAATAATTGTAGAAAATTGAGTGCACCGCGTTCGGCAGTGAGCAAACCGCGTGCTGGGGCTGTGATCTCGCACACCGCGCTATCGGCGCGCATCAGATCGCCTTCGGCATAGTGCCAGACGATGCCAATACGGCTATCAAGGCGCTGCATTACTGCCTCAAACCAAGGTGCGCCGCACAGTACCGCCTCCTCCCGCACAATGACGCGCGCTTTGACCATTGCATCGGCTGGGACCAGCATGCCGGTGAAGTCGCCGCTGCCAACATCTTCGGCAATCGCCGCGCTGATATTGTTCTCAAAGGCGCTTTGCAGTGCCGGATCAAAGGGCGCAAAACGATTTATTAATATGCTGCGGGTATTACTAGTAGCGATAATCATGCCGGACCAATTCCTGAAAAAAGTGTTTGTTCTTGCGCCAGATCGCCCGACGGACGTGTGTTAGCTTTGCGCTCGGCGGCAAAGTCGAGCATGCGATCAATGCAGATCACGGCCTTGCGGCTGACCTCGGCATCAACGTGGACTTCATTACTGCCCGATTCGAGCACATCGGCCAGATTCTGCAAGCCGTTCATCGCCATCCACGGACAATGCGCACAACTTTTGCAAGTCGCGCTATTGCCAGCAGTGGGTGCGTCGATAAAACGCTTGCCCGGTGCGGCCATGCGCATTTTGTGCAAAATGCCGTTGTCAGTGGCGACGATGAATACGTCCGCGTCCAGCGTCTGGGCCGCGGCGATCAATTGTGAAGTGGAGCCGACCACATCGGCCTGATCCACCACGTCCTGCGGCGATTCGGGATGCACCAACACCTTTGCCCCCGGATGTTCGCGCCGCAAGAGTTCCAGCTCAATGCCTTTGAATTCGTCATGCACCAGACAAGAACCCTGCCACAGCAACATATCGGCACCAGTCTTTTTCTGGATGTAGCCGCCCAGATGTTTATCCGGTGCCCACAAAATCTTTTTGCCCTGCGCATGCAGATGGGCCACGATATCGAGGCCAATCGATGACGTCACCATCCAGTCGGCACGGGCCTTTACCGCCGCGCTGGTGTTCGCATAGACCACCACCGTGCGGTCTGGATGAGCGTCACAAAACGCGCTGAATTCATCGGCAGGGCAACCCAGATCGAGCGAACAGGTCGCATCCAGATCGGGCATCAATACCCGTTTGTGCGGGCTAAGGATTTTGGATGTTTCGCCCATAAACTTGACCCCGGCAACCACCAGGGTCTGCGCCGCATGATCGCGACCGAAACGTGCCATTTCCAGCGAATCGGAGACGCAACCACCGGTTTCTTCCGCTAAATCCTGCAAATCGGCATCGACATAGTAATGCGCGACCAGCACTGCCTGCTTCTCAATGAGGAGGCGTTTAATTCGGGCCTTTAAGGCCGTTTTTTCTTCCTGCGTAGGCGTCGCGGCAACGCGGGCCCAAGCTTGCGAAGTGCAGCTACTGCCTTGCGCCATTTGTGGCAGCTCGAATTCAACGGTTTTAATAAGTGGGGATGGCATGACGATGAACCTGCTAATGAAAGAAAAGGTAGAGAAAAAAGTAGAGAGAAAATTAGAGAAAAACGCCTAAAACAAGGAGATCAACGAGACCAGAAAACCTGACTCTACCCAATGACGGAGGGTAATTTTACTGCCAATGCAGCATCGTTGCTGCGGTATTGCTTTATTGCCACTGAGAATAATCTGCCGTAATATATCTTAACAATAATCACTAACAATACGCGATGACACTGTTTGACAAAACCCCACGTGGCAGGGAAGAAATCGCGACAAGAAGCAACGTTCTGACGGCACGTCTACGCACCTTACTGTTGTTGGTTGATGGTAAAACTGACAGCCCTTCTCTGTTGCAGAAAGTTGCCGGACTAGGACTGGCGCAAGAACATCTTGAGGCGTTACTGGAGGCGGGCATGATTGCACCCCACGCCATCCAACTCGCACCGGCTCCTGCCGTCGATGCCAGCGCTGCGGTGTCTCCTCCGGCAGCGAATACAACAGTACCTACCCAAACCACTGTGCCGATCGGTGCCAGCCAATTTGAAGCTGTCTATGGGTTCTACAACGAAACCATTAAAAGCGCACTCGGCCTGCGTGGTTACGGCTTGCAACTCAAAGTTGAACGCGCCAGCTCCATTGATGAGTTCAAGGAATTACGCCAGCTTTATCTGGAAGCGGTACTTAAAGCAAAAGGCAAGGAGGTCACCCGTAGTCTGCGTGACCGGCTCGATAGTTTGCTCTATCCCGGGCAATCCGGTCCCAACTCAATCTTGCTCGACTAAAGCGCATAAAAAAAGCGCACCTTCGTTTCGGTGCGCTTTTCTTGTCGCCTGCTTTCTTACAATCGCAGGCTAAAAAATCAATTACTCAATACCCTGGCTGCTCAAATAATCCTCATAGTTTCCACGGAAATCAACGACTTCATTTTCTTTCACTTCAAGAATCCGGGTTGCCAGCGATGACACAAATTCACGATCGTGCGAGACAAAAATTAGCGTCCCGGCATATTTATCGAGCGCAATATTAAGCGATTCGATCGATTCCATATCCATATGGTTCGTTGGCTCATCCATCAACAAAATATTATGGCGGCCCAGCATCAATTTACCGTAGGTCATGCGGCCTTTTTCACCACCGGACAAGACTTTGACTGACTTCTTGACATCATCGCCGCTAAACAGCAAACGACCCAAAATCGAACGTACTGCCTGATCATCGTCACCCTCTTGCGTCCAGGCACCCATCCAATCGGTCAGGGTAATATCGGCGGCGAAATTTTCAGTAGGATCTTGCGGCATGTAACCGACATTCGCGTTTTCCGCCCACTTCACCAAACCGGTATCGGGCTCTAAAGTACAGACATCGGTGCCGCCGATACTACGCAGCAACGTCGTTTTACCAGCGCCGTTGGCCCCGATAATTGCAATACGCTCGCCCGCCTCGACCATGATGCTGAAATTTTTAAACAAGGTACGGTCATAACTCTTGCTAATACTTTGGACATCCACGGCCAGACGATGGAGCTTTTTCTCGCCATCGAAACGGATAAACGGATTAGCGCGGCTAGAGGGTTTGAGATCTTCAACCTTGATTTTTTCAATCTGTTTAGCGCGTGAAGTTGCCTGACGCGCCTTGGACTTGTTCGCTGCAAAACGTCGCACAAAGTCTTGTAACTCAGCAACTTTATCCTTGGCTTTGGCGTTCACTGACAATTGCTGCGCGCGCGCTTGGGTAGACGCCAACATGTAGTCATCGTAATTACCCGGATACACCTTCAATGTGCCGTAATCCATATCGGCCATATGCGTGCACACCTGATTCAAAAAGTGACGATCATGGGAAATAATGATCATGGTCGAATTGCGCTGATTGAGCACATCTTCGAGCCAGCGAATAGTGTTGATATCGAGGTTATTGGTCGGCTCGTCGAGCAGCAAAATGTCTGGATTCGAGAACAGCGCCTGCGCCAGTAATACGCGCAGCTTCCAGCCCGGTGCAACATTGCTCATCGGACCTTTATGCTGATCCATCGCCACGCCGACGCCGAGCAGCAATTCACCGGCCCGCGATTCGGCGGTATATCCGTCGTATTCTGCAAATTTAGCCTCAAGCTCAGCGGCCTTCATATAGTCGTCGTCGGTCGCTTCAGGATTGGCGTAAATCGCATCACGCTCGGCCATCGCCGCCCACATCTCGGTGTGGCCCATCATCACGACATCCAGCACGCGCATGTCTTCAAATGCAAACTGATCTTGACGCAATTTACCCAAACGCTCATTTGGGTCCAGCATCACATTACCGCCCGACGGCTCCAGATCGCTACCTAAAATCTTCATGAAAGTCGATTTACCGCAACCGTTAGCACCAATCAAGCCATACCGATTGCCATCGCCGAATTTGACTGAAATGTTTTCAAACAACGGCTTGGCGCCGAACTGCATCGTAATATTTGCTGTAGATAACACGGAAAAGCCTTTAGGACCAGATTAAATAACCGCGTATTTTACCAGAGCGCTAGCCCTGAGGCCTTAGGCCTGAGATAAGAAAAACTATTTTTCATGATTTAGGTATCACTTTGTCAAAATTATTCATCATTGTGTCCATAGCGCAAGTGTTAGCATCGTAGACCGAATTCCCACCTGCGATTCCTTCTCCTCTCACAAATGACCACTAGAAACCTGCAGGATGCCCACACCCTCCCGATCATTACGCTGGAGTCGGCAACACAACGGTTGCAATTACTACCCACATTAGGCGGCAGCATTGCCGCATGGGAATGGCAACACGCACAGCAGTGGCATCCGCTCTTACGCGGCTGGGACGGGCAATCGAAGGATTGCACTGCAACTGCATGTTTTCCGCTAGTCCCTTGGTCAAATCGGATTACCGAAGGCGAATTCACGCATCAAGGCCGGCATTATCCGGTCTCAGCAAATCGCGCTGGCGAGCAGTATCCGATTCATGGCGACGGCTGGCAGCAGAAATGGCGCGTCAGTAAACAAACTGCCAGCAGCATTGAATTGACGCTGAAATCAGAGCGATTTAACGGCAATCCGCACGTCTATCGCTGTACGCAAACATTTACTTTATTGGACGATGGACTATCTATCGCCTTAGCTGTCACCCATTTAGGAGCCGAGGCGCTGCCTTACGGGCTGGGCCTGCACCCCTACTTTCCCCGCAACGCTGCGACCAGCTTCCATGCGCACACTGCCGGTGTGATGCTCTCCGGGAATGACTGCATTCCTACCGCGCATACCAGCGTGTTTCCACAGACGTGGGATTACAACCGGCCAGCCGCGATGGACGGGCCGTTGATTGACAATTGTTTTACGGGATGGGATGGCAAGGCGGTGGTTAGTCAGCCTGAGCGCGGCTTACAAATAACGATGACGTCAGATCACTGCAATGGCTACGGTTTGCTGTATCGGCCACCGGGTCAGGACTTTTTTTGTTTTGAGCCGGTGACGCATCCGATTGATGCTTTTCACTTATCCGGCAAACCGGGACTGATGACCTTGGCGAAGGGACAAACCCTGGCCATGCACACCACATTTAACGTCAGCGAGATCAACGCAAACTAAGCGCACTTTTGATCATCAATTGAAAGCCAGCAGCGCCTGAAACCAACTTGGCCTGACTACCCACCGGTAGCGTCACTTTGTCGCGCATGTGACCAAACGGCAGGCCAGTCAGTATCGGTACGGCGATGTGGGCGCGCAAATACGCCAGCATGGCGTTGAAGTCGTAACCGTTATCGTGCTCGGCCAGTCGATAATGTGAAAAATTCCCCAGCACGATCGCCTGTTGGCGGCCCAGAATCCCGGCATATTGAAGTTGTAACAGCGTGCGCTCGATCCGATACGGGTGCTCACCGATGTCCTCGAGAAACAAAATGCCATCTTCAATGTGCGGCAAATACGGCGTACCGATCAAATGGTTGAGCATCGCCAGATTGCCGCCCCACAAAGTGCCGCTGACGTTGACATCCGGATTGCCTTCTGCAGCAACCTCCACGGTCTGCTCCGTCTGGCGCAGACTGTGCCAGAAATGCGTCATCGTGAATTGACTCAATGCGTCGCCACCGAAATCGCCACACAGCATCGGCCCGGCAAAACTCTGAAAACCGGTTTGCGCCAGCAATGCCAACTGAAATGCGGTGAAATCGCTATGGCCGACGAACAGTTTTTTACTCGCTGCAATTCTTTGAAAATCCAATAGCGGCAACAAGCGTGACATGCCGTAACTACCGCGCACGGCCATGACGATCTGGACTTGCGGATTGTGCATCGCCGCATACATTTGCTCTACCCGTGCGGCATCTGTGCCGCCGAAGCGCTGATATTTTTCGGCCGCATCGTAATAGTTATAGACCACGCAATCCTGCTTTTGTAGCGCAATGATGCCGCGCGCCAGGACCTGTTCATCGAGCGCGTAACCGCTTGGTGCAATCAGCGCCACGCCAATTTTTGCTGCTGGCGTATCGCCCTGCAAACTACTATTTTCTTGATTCACAGAAGCGCCTTGGGTCATTGTTTACGTTAAACAGCTCAGGATTTTTTGTTGCGCCAGCGCCAGACGACGTTCGGCAAAAAACTGCTTGAGCAGCGCTCCGCATGAATCGGCCAGAACACCGCCGCTGAGTACCGTGTGATGATTGAGTTTTTCTTGCTCAAACAGATTGAGCACCGAGCCGCAAGCACCGGTTTTAGGATCGGTCGCACCATACACCACCCGCGCCAGTCGCGCATGCATCATCGCCCCCGCGCACATCACGCACGGCTCCAGCGTGACATACAACTCGCACCCCGGCAGTCGGTAATTGCCAAGCACCGCAGCGGCGGCGCGCAAGGCCATGATTTCGGCATGCGCAGTCGGGTCGTGCTGGCCAATCGGCTGATTAAAGCCGGTTGCAATGACCACGCCATCCTTCACCACCAGCGCCCCGACCGGCACCTCGCCAAGCGCCCATGCTTTATGCGCTTCTTCAATCGCTTGCTGCATGTAGATGGCGTCGAGAGAATTATCTGGATTATTCATGCGCAGTTCAGATCACCGATCTTCAGAAATCTCAGCCCAGCAATTCGGGGTTTCGTGGAGCACCAGCTTTTGCAAATGCAGGCCGGTCCCGTAATGATCTGTGTAGGCGGCTTTAAGAATATCGTAGGCGGCGCGGGCCAGGTTTTCAACGGTAGGAATTCGATCAATTACCACCGTTTTGTGGTCCGGCAAGGTCGCCAGAAATTCACGCACCGCGGTATCTTTTTCATACACGATAAATGCGTGATCCCAGACATCGACCAAATGCTGTTTAGCCAGCGTTTTGATATCCGAAAAATCCATGATCATGCCGTTGTCAGAGCTACCTTCAACTTCAATGACCGCGCCAACTAGCGTAATTTCAAGCGTGTAACGATGGCCGTGCAAATTGCGACATTGGCTTTTATGGTCCGGGATGCGGTGTCCTGCATCGAATTCGAGTTTGCGGGTAATAGTTAACATATTGTTGGCTGCTTAAATGATCAAAAAATCCGTTGTGATCGCGCAGCGGATTCTAAAAAAGTGGGTTAAGGAATGTGCAGAAGTTTATGCGTCTGCAAGCTCAACTTCCACTTTGGATTGCGCTTGCAGGTGTCAATCGCGCGTTGCAGATTATCGGCCAGTAACGGGCCATCCATCGCCTGCAAATAGAAATGCTCGAAATCAAGCGATTCATATGTCGCCAGCGATTGTCCGAGTTGGGGAATGACGACTTTCAATTCATTGCCCTTGAACACTTTCAGGACAGAACCCATTTTGGGGCTGACACAAATCCAGTCAACGCCGTCTGGCACTTCTATCGTGCCATTGGTTTCAATAGCAATTTCAAACCCTGCTGCGTGCATGCTGGCGATCAATGCCGTATCGAGTTGCAGCAACGGCTCGCCGCCGGTAAACACCACAAATTTACTCTGCGTATAAGTCGTCGGCCAAAGTGCATTGATCGTGCCAGCCAGCGCATGGGCATCCTTAAACTTGCCACCGCCTTCGCCGTCAGTGCCGACAAAATCGGTATCACAAAACTGGCAAACCGCTTTGCTACGATCTTCTTCGCGTCCGGTCCATAAATTACAACCGCTAAAGCGACAAAATACCGCTGGACGCCCGGCGTGCGTACCTTCGCCCTGAAGGGTATAAAAAATTTCTTTGATACTGTAGGTCACGGTGCTTCTCGCAAAATGGCTGGATAGAAGTTGAAACTCTGGCAATTAATTATCTAAAATAAAGCTACCAGTGAAAAAAGCGCAGAGTCTGCCGACGCCGCGCCTTGCTAGTCATTCTTATCGATTTGTGGGTGGCATATTGCCGTTAAGGTCGCTATTTTAGCGTACAAAGGGCGCTCTAGCTAAATGGCGGCATCTTTAAATTGGTATCAAAAATACACTTTTCTGCAACGCAGGGCGATCATTATCTGGCTGATAAAAGCCCGCGTGTAAGCGGGCTTTGTGGTGTTTGGTGCTGTTTAATTCAGGTTGATTCTCATCCCCGAATCATTCCCATTCAATCGTAGCCGGTGGCTTACCTGAAATGTCATACACCACACGATTGATACCACGTACTTCGTTAATAATCCGATTCGATACACGACCAAGCAACTCGTGCGGCAAATGTGCCCATTGCGCAGTCATGAAGTCTAGCGTCTGTACCGCGCGCAATGCGACTACGTATTCGTAGGTACGTCCGTCACCCATGACGCCGACTGATTTGACTGGTAAAAATACGGCGAAAGCCTGACTGGTTTTGTCGTACCAGGATTCGTCGCTATCGTCCTTAGTGTTGCGTAGTTCTTCGATGAAGATTGCGTCAGCGCGACGTAGCAGGTCGGCAAATTCTTGTTTGACCTCGCCTAGAATCCGTACGCCTAAACCGGGGCCGGGGAACGGGTGTCGGTAGACCATTGCGTGCGGCAGGCCGAGAGCTACACCTAGTTTGCGGACTTCGTCTTTGAAAAGTTCGCGCAGGGGTTCTAGTAGTTTCAGGTTAAGTGTTTCTGGCAAGCCGCCGACATTGTGGTGGCTTTTGATGGTGACGCCTTTTTTACCTTTGCCGGCACTTTCGATGACGTCGGGATAAATGGTGCCTTGGGCTAGCCATTTGGCATTTTTCAGCTTGGCTGATTCGACCTGGAACACTTCGACGAATTCGCGGCCGATGATTTTACGTTTAGCTTCGGGGTCGGTGATGCCTTCGAGGTGACCCATGAACTGGGCGGTAGCGTCTACACGAATGACTTTTACGCCGAGGTTTTCGGCGAACATTTCCATGACCATTTTGCCTTCGTCTAAACGCAGCAAACCGTGATCGACGAATACGCAGGTCAATTGATCGCCGATGGCACGGTGGATCAATGCGGCGGCTACGCTGCTGTCAACGCCGCCGGATAAGCCGAGGATGACTTCGTCTGTGCCGACTTGTTGGCGGATGGACTCCACCGCTTCGGCGATGTAGTCGGGCATATTCCAGTCGGGCTTGCAGCCGCAGATATCGACGACGAAACGCTTGAAGATGGCTTCGCCCTGGACAGTGTGGGTAACTTCGGGATGGAATTGGACGCCGTAGAATTTCCGTTCTTCATCGGCCATACCGGCAATCGGGCAGTTTGGCGTGGAGGCCATGAGCTTGAAACCGGGCGGGAGATGATGGACTTTGTCGCCGTGGCTCATCCAGACTTTTAGCATGGCGTGGGCTTCTGGGGTGACGAAGTCGCTGATGTCGTTGAGTAATGCGGTGTGACCGCGGGCACGGACTTCGGCGTAACCAAATTCGCGCACTGTGCCCATTTCGACCTTGCCGCCCAGTTGTTCGGCCATTGCTTGCATGCCGTAACAGATACCAAATACCGGCACGCCTAGCTCGAATACGGCTTGCGGCACGCGTGGGGTGTCGCCATCGGTGACGCTATTTTGGCCGCCGGAAAGAATCACACCGGCAGCGCCGTAGTTGCGGATGAATTCGTCAGAGACGTCGTACGGATAGACCTCGGAGAACACACCGGCGTCACGCACGCGACGTGCGATGAGCTGGGTTACCTGGGAGCCGAAATCGAGAATGAGTATCTTTGAGTGCATGATGTGCGCCTAAATAGCTTGGTTGTATATGTAAAGCCGAATCGAGAATCTGATCAATCTACTGCTAAACGTTGGTGATAGCTGATCTGCGCGGTGCAGTAAGCGTAAAACTACGCGCTAAAACCACAAGCGCCACGTGCAGTTAAACCACACGTGGCGCAAAATTTATCGCAGGCGCAAAAGTCTGTCCGTGAGCACGATGATCACTCCGTCCGATAGTTCGGCGCTTCCTTGGTGATCTGCACATCATGAACGTGCGACTCGCGCATACCGGCTGAGGTGATTTGCACGAACTCAGCCTTGCTTTGCAAGTCTTCAATCGTCGCGCAACCGCAATAACCCATTGAAGAACGAACGCCGCCGATCATTTGATACAGGATCGTCAAGACGCTGCCTTTGTACGGTACGCGTCCTTCGATACCTTCAGGGACAAACTTGTCGGCTTTACTGGCCGAATCCTGAAAGTAACGATCAGCGGAGCCGTCCGACATCGCGCCCAGACTGCCCATGCCGCGATACGATTTGTAGCTGCGCCCCTGGAACAGAATAACTTCGCCGGGTGCTTCTTCCGTACCAGCAAACATGCTGCCCATCATGACTGTTGAGGCACCGGCTGCAAGCGCTTTGGCGATATCGCCGGAGAACCGTACGCCGCCGTCGGCAATCACTGGTACGCCTGTGCCTTTGAGGGCAGCGGCAACGTTGGCGATGGCAGAAATCTGCGGCACACCAACGCCAGCGACGATGCGCGTGGTGCAGATTGAGCCGGGACCGATACCGACTTTAACGCCGTCGGCACCGTGTGCAACTAAGGCCAAAGCGGCTGCGGCGGTGGCGATATTGCCGCCGATGACGTCAACGTCGGGGAAATTCTCTTTGACCCATTTGACACGATCGAGCACGCCTTTGGAGTGACCGTGTGCAGTGTCTACTACAATCACGTCAACGCCAGCCTTGACTAACAATGCAATACGTTCTTCGTTATCAGCACCAACGCCAACGGCAGCGCCAACGCGCAATTTGCCGTGCTCATCTTTCGATGCCAATGGATGGGTCGTAGATTTTTGAATATCTTTGACAGTGATCAGGCCGCGCAACTCAAATGCGTCGTTGACCACCATCACGCGTTCCAGACGATGCTTGTTCATCAGACGCTTGGCTTCGCTGAGATCGGCACCGTCTTTGACGTAGACCAGACGTTCGCGGGGGGTCATCTTGGCGCGGACTTCGGCGTCCAATTCTTCTTCGAAGCGAAGGTCGCGGTTGGTAATGACGCCGATGAGGCTGGTGCCTTCAACCACCGGAAAACCACTGATGCCATGCTGTTCGGACAACGCTATCACGTCACGAATACGCATGGTTGGCGGGATCGTGATCGGATCGCGCACCACGCCCGACTCAAACCGCTTGACCTTGGCAACCTCGCGCGCTTGCTCTTGCGCGGTCAGGTTTTTGTGAATAATGCCTATGCCGCCTTCCTGCGCCATCGCGATGGCCAAACGGGCTTCCGTCACGGTATCCATCGCCGCCGACAGTAGCGGGATGTTTAACGCGATGTTGCGCGTCAAGCGTGTCTTGAGGGTGGTGTCTTTGGGGAGGATGTCCGAATAAGCCGGAACTAACAGCACATCATCGAATGTGAGTGCATTTTCAACTAGACGCATAGTTTTTCCTATAGGCGCAAAAGGGAATTATACAGAAATACCGGCAAGTAGTTACCCGCGTGTGGGGTTTTAAAGAAAAGCTTTTGCAAAATTGTTTCAGTACTGCACTTATCAACATTCAAAGACTAAGATAGTGCGATTTTTATGCGGCAGGAATAGCCTTCCAGGGACTGTTTCGCGTTAGTGATTTTGCTGCAACAACAATTTTTTCAAAAATCAGCTACAGATTGACACCGTAGTCAAAGCATGGCGAAATCATTGAACTGTATTTTCAACAATTTTTAGACGCTCTCGGTCCCTTTTCGCGTGTATCCAAGGAATGAAATGACCCCAATTCGTGTGAAGCAATTTCTTCTCGTCACTACTACGCTATGCATACTGAGTATAGCCAGTGCCGCTTTAGCACAATATGTATGGCTAGATGAAAAAGGAAATAAGCAATATTCAGATATGCCGCCGCCAACGTCAGTCCCTGCCCAACGCATACTCAAGATGCCGGGTACATTTTCGATACCGCCTGCTGATACCAGTACAACGCTGGGCAATGCCGTAAACAATACGCCTACAACTCTTGCCGAACAAAACGCTGCGTTC
This sequence comes from Glaciimonas sp. GG7, assembly GCF_052976905.1. NCBI lineage: Bacteria > Pseudomonadati > Pseudomonadota > Betaproteobacteria > Burkholderiales > Oxalobacteraceae > Glaciimonas > Glaciimonas sp. GG7. The sequence continues at coordinate 107,440 of NZ_JBRIIQ010000001.1, forward strand.
AATAAACGCCAAATTGATCAGGCCGAAAAAGATAAAAAAGCGTCCGAGAGTGCTAAAGAAGCGGCTAGTAAAGCCAAGAACTGCGACATCGCCCGTGCCTATCAACGCACACTTGACTCCGGCATACGCATGGCGCAACTCGACAACAATGGGCAACGCGCGTTTCTGAACGACGGCCAACGTAAGCAAGCATCCCGCGATAACAAGCAAGTGTTGGATGACTGCAAATAAAACGGCTCCCTTTCTCGATCCAATAAAAAAACCCGCTGATCTGCTCAGCGGGTTTTTTTATCAGCGGCTAACTTGGCCTCTTCCTCAATCTTGTTCACCCGTTTTCGCCTTGAATCCTTGGGATCAGCAATTAATCCTCGATAAATTTCAATCCTATCCAAATCACGGGCAACGGTATCCAGTGTTTTCAGCTTACCGAATATACCAACACGGCACAGGCTCAGGTCAATTTCGTAATCCTCCAGCAAACCGCTGCGGGCAATAGCATCCTGCAGCGAAGACCCTTGGGAAACGGTCAGTGTGCGGATGGGTTGGCCAGTTGGCGTCGCATAACAAACCTGAATGCGGATCGAAGGAACGGCAGTCTCTTGACCTGTGGCATTAGTTTCTGGCGTTATCGTCATCACGGTAACTCAGGGGCATTTCCGTAGACAGTTTCAGCGCGCTTGCAAAACGAATCCACAAAACTGTTAGCGATCATGCTGAACACCGGCCCGATGAGTTTATCAAGAATTTTATTCGAAAATTCGTAGTGCAAATCGAATTCAATTTTGCACGCATCGGCGCGGAGAGGCTTGAATACCCACGTTCCGTCCAGATGTTTGAACGGCCCTTCCACTAACCGCATCTTCATAGCAACGGGCGCGGTGTTGATATTTTCGGTGGTAAATGACTGCTTGATCCCGTGATAGTGTATGTTGAGGGTCGCAATTAATTTGTCGTTATCGCGCTCGCGCACTTCAACGCCACCGCACCAAGGCAGGAACTGCGGGTAATCTTCAACCCGCTCGACTAACGCGAACATCTGTTGGGCGCTATATCCCAGCAATACCGTTTTATGTACAACTGCCATTAAATACCAACCATTTGATAGAATCACAACCTGAAATTTTAACCGACCTACGGCACTTTCTACTACATGAGTATTATTGACAACAAAAAAGCTTTTCACGATTACTTTATCGAAGAACGTTTTGAAGCCGGCATGGTTCTCCACGGCTGGGAAGTAAAGGCTATTCGCGCCGGGCGCGCTCAGCTAAAAGAAGCCTACGTGATCATCCGCGATGGTGAAATCTATCTGTTCGGCGCGCACATCAGCGCACTTCTGAGCGCCTCTACCCACGTTCACCCGGAAGCGGTACGTACGCGCAAATTGCTACTGCATGCCGAAGAAATCAAACGACTGATTATTAAAGTTGAGCGTTCAGGCTTTACAATGATCCCGCTCAATTTGCACTATAAAGGTGGCCGGGTTAAATGCGAAATCGGACTCGGTAAAGGTAAGAAGCAGCATGACAAGCGCGATACAGAAAGACAACGAGACGGTGAGCGGGAAGTTCAGTCGGCGATGAAGCAGCATCGACGTTAATCTTTGCATCATCAATATCGTTGCCCCAAAAAACAGCGCCAGCAAAATGTCTTTTGCTGGCGCTTTTTATTTACCGGTTGCCCGGGTCAAGGTTTCTTTGGAGTACCTTGGGATTTCACTACTTGCATCGCAGTAGCAATCAAGCCACTCATATCGCCCATATTTCCTGGAACGATGATGGAGTTATTCGTCTTCGCTAACTGGCTAAAAGCGGCGACATATTGCTCGGCCACCTTCAGATTTGCAGCATCCGTGCCACCCGGCTCTTGCAATGCGGCTGCCGTTTTACGGATAGCTTCTGCACTCGCTTGCGCAATCGAAAGAATCGCTGCCGCCTGACCTTCAGCACGATTGATAGAGGCTTGCTTTTCACCCTCTGACTTGGCGATTGATGCTTCACGCTCACCGGTGGCGATATTAATTTGCTCTTGCTTACGACCTTCGGAGGCGGCGATCAATGCGCGCTTTTCACGCTCTGCGGTGATTTGCGCCTGCATCGCGTGCAAAATTTCTTTTGGCGGAGTTAAATCTTTAATCTCGTAGCGCAACACCTTCACGCCCCAGTTCGCTGCCGACTCGTCAATGGCGTTGACGATTGTGGTATTGATATGATCGCGCTCTTCAAAGGTTTTATCCAGTTCCATTTTACCGATCACCGAGCGCAAAGTGGTTTGTGCCAATTGGGTAATCGCTGCGAGGTAATTTGATGAACCGTAGGATGCACGCATTGGGTCCGTGATTTGGAAGTACAAAACACCGTCTACTTGCAACTGAGTATTATCTTTAGTGATACATACTTGCGGGGGGACATCGAGGGGGATTTCTTTCAGAATATGTTTGTACGCAACGCGATCGATAAACGGCAACACGATACTGAGTCCCGGGCCTAAGGTTGCGTGATACTTACCCAATCGTTCAACGACCCAAGCGTGCTGCTGCGGTACGACTTTGACTGTTTTCATGACAAAAACAATGGCAATAAAAAATATAACTAAAGATACGCTTCCGAACATAGTGGATCCTTCTCTGTTGTTTATTGACTACTTATTTAAATGACTCGCCACAATTAAGCGACTGCCACGTATTTCGGCAATGATGAATTGACCTGCATGGGCGTTTTCTCCCGGAGCCAACTCAACATCCCACAACGCACCACGATACTTAACCCGCGCCGTATACAGTCCAGCCTTGTCAGCATCATCGCTAACGCTTTCAGCGTGCCAAAGATCGACATTAATTGTTTGCCCGATATCGAGATTGATATTACGGTCCCGTGCTGCATTGACCTTTCCGCGTTTACCGAATCGGCTGCGACGCACAACGACAGTACCGGCTACTGCGACGATGGCAGCGATCACGAATTGCCACTCCAGACTCACGCCCACCGACGCGGCAATCGCGCCTGCACCCATACCAACGGCGACCATCAGCAAATAGAAAGTTCCGGTAAATAGCTCCGCGAGCACTAAAACGCCGCCTAACAGCGCCCATCCTACCCAAGCAGTCATTTATTTCCCTTCTGCAATTGTTCGATTCGTTAGTCTAACGCACAAATAAAAATACGAGCATGTTAATGCTCGCATTTAAAGGCTACTCACTCAATAAAACAGAGGAAAATAGCAGATTATGACGTCAAGATAGCAACATTATTGCGCTGTAGCCAATTTTTTCCAGGTATCGATGACCGTATCCGGATTGAGTGAAATCGACTCAATCCCCTGCTTCATCAACCACTCAGCAAAGTCAGGATGATCGGATGGTCCCTGACCGCAAATACCAACGTATTTGCCTTTGGCCAGGCATGTCGCGATCACTTTACTTAACAATACTTTGATCGCCGGATCACGCTCATCAAAGTCAGCGGCCAATAATGCCATACCGGAATCGCGATCCAAACCTAACGTTAGCTGTGTTAAATCGTTTGAGCCGATTGAGAAACCATCAAAATGTTCAAGAAACTCTTCGGCCAAAATTGCGTTGGACGGTACTTCGCACATCATGATGACGCGCAAACCATTTTCGCCACGGACAAGACCGTTTTTACCAAGCAGGCCGATGACTTTTTGAGCTTGGCCGACCGTGCGTACAAACGGCACCATGATCTCGACATTGGTAAGGCCCATGTCTTCGCGCACACGTTTCATTGCCTGGCATTCCATTTCAAATGCTTCGGCAAAATCGCTGGACAAATAACGTGCAGCGCCACGGAAACCCAGCATCGGATTTTCTTCATCGGGCTCATAACGCGAACCACCGATGAGTTTTTTATACTCATTGGACTTGAAGTCGGACAAACGCACAATCACGGTTTTAGGCCAGAATGCGGCGGCAATAGTAGCAATCCCTTCAGCTAATTTATCGACATAAAAAGCTTTCGGCGACGCGTGTCCGCGTGCGACCGATTCAACAGCCTTCTTCAGATCAGCATCAATGTTTGGGTATTCCAGAATTGCCCGCGGGTGAACGCCAATATTGTTATTAATGATGAACTCAAGACGCGCCAGACCAACGCCACTGTTGGGAATCGACTGGAAGTCGAAAGCCAGTTGCGGATTGCCGACGTTCATCATGATTTTTAACGGCAGCTTTGGTAACTCGCCGCGTGCAACTTCAGTTACTTCGGTTTCTAACAAGCCGTCGTAGATTTTCCCTTCATCGCCTTCTGCACAGGAAACCGTTACGAACGTGCCATCTTTCAGGACATCGGTTGCGTCCCCACAACCAACAACCGCCGGGACGCCCAGTTCACGCGCAATAATTGCTGCATGGCAAGTACGACCGCCACGATTAGTGACGATCGCAGCGGCCCGCTTCATAACCGGTTCCCAATTTGGATCGGTCATGTCGGCGACCAACACATCACCTGGTTGTACGCGCTCCATGTCAGCGGCGTCATGAATCACGCGAACCGGACCGGCACCAATTTTTTGCCCGATGGCACGGCCAGTCGCCAGTACATTGCTGCTGCCTTTGAGTTTGAAACGCAGCTGCGCGTCAGTCGATTTCTCTTGTGACTTTACGGTTTCAGGACGCGCTTGCAATATATATAACTTACCGTCACGACCATCTTTACCCCATTCAATATCCATTGGGCGCTGATAGTGTTTCTCGATGATGGTGGCGTATTTGGCCAGTTCGACGATTTCAGCGTCGTTGAGCGAATAACGATTGCGCAACTCAATCGGTACATCGACGGTACGTACCGAACGGCCCGCTTTTGCTTCGCCAGTGAACTCCATCTTGATCAGTTTAGAGCCGATATTGCGACGAATAATCGGCAACTTGCCTAGTTCGAGCATGGGTTTATGGACGTAGAATTCATCAGGATTAACCGCGCCCTGGACCACGGTTTCACCTAAACCGTAGCTCGATGTAATAAATACAACATCCTTGAAGCCAGATTCGGTATCGAGCGTAAACATCACGCCAGCCGCACCGAGGTCCGAGCGCACCATGCGCTGCACACCCGCCGATAAGGCAACTTCAGCGTGCGTAAAGCCTTTATGGACCCGATACGAAATGGCACGGTCGTTGTATAACGAGGCAAATACGTGCTTCATTGCCTCTAGTATGTTTTCAATACCGACCACATTAAGAAAAGTCTCTTGCTGGCCTGCAAACGATGCATCCGGCAAGTCTTCGGCTGTGGCTGACGAACGCACAGCAAATGACATTTCGCTGGAAGAGTCTGCGACCAGGCGCTGATAAGACTCTTGAATTTCCTGCTCCAGACGTGGCTGGAACGGCGTAGCAACGATCCATTCACGAATTTCAGCACCGGCTTGCGCTAATGCACGCACGTCCTCAATATCCAATGTTGCAAGGCGATCAGCGATACGCTGGGCCAGCGATATGCCACCATTTGCGCTATAAGACAGAAAGTCACGGAAAGCCTGTGCTGTCGTAGCAAATCCGCCGGGAACCCGTACGCCAGCGGTAGCAAGCTGACTAATCATTTCACCCAATGACGCATTTTTGCCACCGACGGAATCCACATCCGTCATTCGCAGATTTTCAAAGGGAGCAACGTAAGCAGCTCCCTGAGTAGCATCCATCTGTATTGCATTAGACATAACAACCTCTAGTTTGATGATAAGAAATCTTCACAGTGCATCGCGCGACCTTTAGCTTTTTGTTATTCTTCGTCAGGACAGGCTTTATTTTCCATTGGGCGCCATTTTATGCCAATTCGCATAACAAGTGAGAACAAGACGCGTAACAGCATGTTCTGATTTGGAGCGATTTTTGACACTTTTCTAGCTGAGTGGTTGACAGCTATGAGGGTTGTCGTGATGTGGTCTGCAAATTATCTTTTAACCGTTTTTATTTCTTCTTAATTTTCTATACACATCATGTCAGAAGCCCCTACGCTCCCACTACCGGCCGCGAATCGCACTGTTTTTTTTGTCTCCGACGGCACCGGCATCACTGCCGAAACATTCGGCCACTCGGTACTGACACAGTTTGAACTACGCTTTAAACAAGTGCGCCTGCCATTTATCGACACGCTCGACAAGGCATATGACGCCACACGCAGGGTCAACGAAGCATTCATAGCCGATGGGAAATTACCGATTGTTTTTTCAACACTCGTTAAAACTGATTTATCGAAAGTGATTCAGCAGGCTAAAGCCATGCATATGGATTTGATCCAGACGTTTGTTGAACCGTTAGAAAAAGAGTTGGGTATTAAATCGTCCCACACCATCGGACGCAGTCACAACACGGCAAATTCGGAGGAATACAAAAACCGGATCGAAGCAATTAATTTTTCGCTGGCCCATGATGACGGTCAATCAAATAAGAATCTGGCAGATGCAAACGTTATTTTAGTGGGGGTGTCGCGCTCAGGCAAAACGCCGACGAGTTTATATCTGGCGATGCAATACGGGATTAAGGCGGCAAACTATCCGCTTATCCCAGAGGATTTTGAACGCGAAAAACTGCCGAGCGGCCTCATACCATTCAAGCAGAAGATTTTCGGCCTGACTATCTTGCCGGAGCGGCTGTCCGAAATTCGCAACGAACGCCTACCCGGCAGCAAATATGCCGCGCTAGCGAATTGCCGTTATGAAATTAACGAAGCTGAGGCAATGATGCGGCGGGAGGGCATCCGTTGGATGTCATCGACCACCAAATCGATTGAAGAGATTGCGGCGACGATTTTGCAGGAAATCAAAACGGAAGCATAGATATTGTTCAGGACTGTGTTTGCCGGACTTGTTCAAAAAAACAAATAGCGGCAGCCGCAGCGACGTTGAGGGACTCCATCTGGCCCAAATGCGGAATCACCACTTGCAGACTAGCCTGAGCTAATAAATCTTCAGCTACGCCCTGCCCTTCATGGCCGAACAACCACGCCACAGGCGCTTTCAAATCAGCTTGAAAGATACTTTTTTGCGCATAAGAACTGGTCGCCAGAACTGGTATCTGCGCGTTGGCCACAAGCGCTGAAAGATCCACATTTTCAAAAATTTCTAATAAGAAATGTGCACCCATGCCTGCGCGCAACACTTTCGGCGACCAGGAATAGACCGTTCCTGATGAGCAATAAATTTGTTTGATGCCAGCGGCGGCTGCACTACGCAGAATTGAGCCGAGATTACCCGGGTCTTGCAAGTTATCAAGTAAAACTGCCGATTGCGTCATCGCTGCCGGCATTGGAAATTGCGGCGTATCAATAACAAGTAAAAGACCAATTCCATTTTCAACCTGACTAAAAGCATTGAACAATGCATCGGGAAAGACCACGCACTCAACTTGACCTGCATCACATCTTGCCATCAACGCCCTGGCTTCGGGATTCTGTAGGGCGCTCTCGCTTGCAATACACTGCGTAGGAAAACCGCCATGCTGCAAATAAGACTCAGCTAAATGAATGCCATCGAGCAGCGACTTCACCATCTTTCTTCGCGTTTGTGAGCGAGTGGCGAGTAATTTCAATTCTTTGTACAAGGAATTGGATGAGGAGGTAATTAATTTCATATTTGCGAAATGATAGAAAGGATTTAAGTAAGGCCGTATAATTATTTAGACTAGACACCCCCGACGCAGATACTACGGCTGTACGACAAGGGGGGGGTAACGACGTATAAACGATTATGCGGTCTTACTTACTGCACCAATGTGATATTCAAGCTCAGTAATGCGCGTACCGGCGCATAAGATTTCCGATGCACTGGCGATACGCCATGAAGGCGCAAGCGCTCCATATGGAGTACGGTTGGATATCCCTTGTGTTGATCGAAGGCATACATCGGATACTGCGCATGCAAAACCAGCAAGGCATTATCCCGTGCAGTTTTAGCGAGTATTGATGCTGCCGAAATTGCCTGCACCTTATCGTCCCCTTTAACAATTGCCTCAGCGCGCACAGCCATCACCGGGCAACGGTTACCATCAATTAGGGCCAGCGTCGGCAACAACGATAAACCTTCGACTGCCCGCCGCATCGCCAACATGCTGGCTTGTAAAATATTCATCGTATCGATTTCCTTCTCGGAGCATTCGGCAATGGACCAAGCTAACGCGCACTCTTTGATTTGCACAGCCAATAGCTCACGTCGTTCAGCGGTCAACTTTTTTGAGTCGCGCAAGCCCACAATGGGGCGCGCTGGATCGAGTATTACCGCAGCTGCAAAGACCGGTCCGGCTAGTGGCCCGCGCCCGGCCTCATCGACTCCGCAAACAATTTCATCTGGGTAATCGTAATCAAATAACGGTAGTTTATTTACAGGAGGTTTAGAGGATTTCAAGGAAGGGTCCGTACAGGTGACTATTAAAAATATTGAAATCCATCAGAAGCGCCAGGCAAACAAAATTAAAAATCACGTACGTCGTTGCTCTATGATTTTTAATATTACTTGTGCGCTCTCATTGGCTGTGTCGCGCAACAGGGCATGATGCATCTCGGCAAAGCGCTCACGTAGCTTCACTTGATGCGGTACGTCTTGTAATTGCGCCCATAAAGCATCGGCTAGTGCTTGAGGCGTCGCAGCGTTTTGGAGGAGCTCTGGCACAAGGAACTCACGGGCCAGAATATTTGGCAGTCCGATCCACGGCTGGTAGCTCATATGGCGCAAGATTTCCCATGTGGCACGCATCATCTTGTAGGCAATCACCATCGGCTTTTTGAATAGCGCGACTTCTAATGAGGCAGTGCCGGAGGCGACCAATACGATATTCGCAGCCGCCATTGCAGTATGTGATTGACCATCAAGCAATTGGATCTGAACGTCTTGCAAGCCAGCATCTTTAACTAACTCAGCAAACAAATGACGTTGTTTGTCACCAGCCATCGGGGCGATAAACCGTATATTCGGGTCCCGTAACGTCAGCAATTTAGCGGCAGCGACAAAACTCACCGCGTTGTATTTTAACTCTGACATCCGGCTACCGGGCATGATCGCCACCACGGTTGCGGTGGCTGGCAAGCCGAGCGCCGCGCGCGCCGCGGCAACATCAGGCACCATCGGAATGACTTGCGCCAGCGGATGACCGACGTAAGTTGCAGGTATCCCCGCCTTGCGATAAATGTCTTCTTCGAATGGAAATACCACCAGCATATGCGAGCCGGAACGCGCAATTTTCTTGATACGACCACCGCGCCAGGCCCAAATCGATGGCCCTATAAAATGGGCGGTGGGAATACCAGCATGATTGAGTTGCGTTTCGAGACCAAAATTAAAATCTGGGGCATCGACGCCAATAAAAATATCCGGTTTTTCAATTAGCAGGCGATCACGCAAAGCGATCTGGATACCTTTGAGCTCGCGATAATGCGCAAGCACTTCAAATAAACCATTCACGGACAGTTTATCCATCGCCCATTGGCTAACGAATCCATATTCAGCCATCTTCGGGCCGCCGATACCGTACATCGATGCCTCCGGCAGATGCGGCCGCAGTCCAGATAACATACGGCTCGCCAGCAGATCACCGGAGGCTTCCCCTGCAACCATTGCAATTGAGATGGGAGATGTGATTGGCACGTTAGCGAATAATGCCGCGGCTCGATGAGGCGATAAATTCGCGCAGCATGTAGAGATATTGTGCAGAATCGGTTGACTTGGCTTCTTCTGTCGCGAGCGCGACTTTGGCGTCTTCCAAAGAAAGACCTGAGCGGTAAATCAATTTATAAGCACGCTTGATGCTCAAAATTTGTGCATCAGTAAAACCTCGTCGCCGTAGACCTTCACTATTAATCCCCGCAGGGACAGCCCGATTACCGGCGGCAGTCACAAACGGTGGAATATCCTGGCTTACAGCCGCTGTGAAGGCGGTCATTGCATGAGGGCCGATGCGACAAAATTGATGTATGGTCGTAAAACCACCGAGCAACACCCAATCGCCTATATGGACATGTCCGGCCAACGTAGCATTATTGGCAATAATTGTGTGACTACCGATCTGACAGTCATGCGCCACATGGACGTAAGCCATCATCCAATTGTCATTGCCAAGCCGTGTAACACCACCATCTTGGGTCGTCCCACGATTAAGGGTCACAAACTCACGGATTGTATTGCCGTCACCAATTTCCAGGCGCGTTGGTTCACCAGCGTATTTTTTGTCCTGAGGGGCTGCACCGATCGAACCAAATTGAAAAAAATGATTGTCGCGACCAATGCTGGTATGGCCTTCAATCACGATATGCGGACCAATTTTGGTACCGGAACCGATAGTAACGTTGGGGCCAATAATCGAATAAGCGCCAACTTCAACAGTACTATCAAGCATCGCATTCGGATCAACAACGGCAGTAGGATGGATTCGGTTCATCGGCGATCACGCAGAAGGATAGTTCACAGTGGCTACCGCTGACGAATGATCCGGCGTTACTGCATGGCGCATGGTGCACATAAATTCTGCTTCAACGGCCAATTCGCCATCAACACTGGCGACTGCTTTGTACTTCCAGATACCACGAACAACACGCAGAATTTCAACTTCCAGCCTAATTTGATCACCCGGTTCGATAGGACGACGAAAACGCGCTTTATCAATACCAAGGAAATACACAACGGTATTTTCATCAGGCTTGCGCCCCTCCGTCAAAAATGACAGTAGCGCGGCAGTTTGTGCCAGCGCCTCAATCGTCAAAACGCCCGGCATGACTGGCTTGTTCGGAAAGTGTCCATTGAAGAACTCTTCATTGATCGTCACGTTTTTGATCGCAGTAATTGTTTTACCGCTTTCCCAATTCAACACACGATCCACCAACAAGAGCGGATAGCGATGTGGCAAGTATTCCTTGATTTGGCTGATATTGAGACCGTTATTAAGACTGTTCATTGGATTTTTCTGTAAGCTGATTAATGAGTTTTTCCATAGCCCGGATTTTTTCGCGCATGGTGCTCAAATTACGCACCAACGCGGCCGACTTTTCCCAGGCACCATGTTTTGCAATTGGATAAAAACCTGTGTATTGGCCTGGCTCAAGAATGGAACGCAGAGCCAGCGTACCAGCCGATACATGCACATGATCGACAATGGTGATGTGACCATGGATCATCGCAGCACCACCAATAGAGCAATATTTTCCAATTTTTGCGCTACCCGCGATTCCCGCACATGCTGCAATTGCCGTGTGTGCACCGATATGACAGTTGTGAGCAATCTGTATCTGATTATCTAACTTCACCCCATCTTCGATCACGGTATCGGCTAAAGCCCCACGGTCAATCGTCGTATTCGCACCGACTTCAACATCATCACCGATTAGGACACGACCGCTTTGAGGGATTTTCACCCAAGCGCCACCATCGTTGGCGAAACCAAAACCGTCAGCACCAATCACTGCACCGGAATGAATCACACCACGCTGGCCAATTTCACAGCCAGCATAAATCGTGACATGCGCGTGCAAGCAGGTCATTTCCCCTATCTTTACAGCGCGACCAATCACGCATCCTGCAGCGATGTGTACATCGTCGCCTATCACAGCCTCAGCATCGATCACGACGTTTGGGCCAATAAAAGCTGTTGCGGCAACCCGCGCGGATGGATCAATTACTGCAGACAAATGAATACCGGAAGCCACCGATGGTGCGTTCAACGCCGCAAAAAATTGCGCAGTACGCGCAAAATAAGCGTACGGATTAGAGGTCACGATCCGTGCACCCTTATAGAGAGGGCTCACGATGACATCATCAGCAGCAGACAAAATCATTGCTGCTGCCTGACTTTCAGTAGCTTGGGATCGAAACTTGGGGTTGGAGAGAAAAGTAATTTGTGTCGCCGTTGCATCGTTCAACGGTGCGATGCCGGATATCTGAACATCCGCATCGCCAATTAACTGCCCGCCCAAGCTTTCGACCAGTTGTTTCAGCCGAGTGCTCATTGTGGCCCTGTATGATTATTTGTTGAGTGCTTTCAGCACTTTATCGGTGATATCGATACGCTTGTTAGCATAAACTGCATCTTGAAAAACGATATCGTATTTTTCTTCATCAGCAATTTGCTTGATAACCTTGTTGGTGCGCTCCAGCACAACTGCCAACTCCTCGTTGCGGCGTTGATTCAAGTCCTCTCGGAACTCGCGTTGCTTACGCTGAAAATCTTTATCCAGATCTGCCAACTCTCGTTGACGTTTGAGTCGCTCGGACTCTGCAATTGTGGCTGAATCCTTATCCAATTTATCAGCCATGCCTTTAAGACGGGCCGCCAAATCCTGTAGGTCTTTATCGCGTTTGGAAAATTCCGCCTGGATTTTTGCATCGGCAGCCTTCGCAGGAGCTGCCTCACGGAAAATGCGCTCGTTACTGACAAAGGCGATTTTAGAACTTTCCTGCGCATGAACAGGTGCCACTGAGGTTAAGCAAAGCGCCAGAATAGCAACCGGCTTGAGCGAAGCGAATAATTTTGTAAGGGACTTCAAAGCTGTTCTCCGCTATTCAAATTAAGCATTATGGCATTTATGTACAATTGTGCTCCCTAAGAGTTTGTCGGCCTCAGGAAATCAAAGCAAGAATAGGCTAATTGAAGACTGATTTTCCCAGTTTCTTGACTGATAGCCAATGTCAGTCAAGAAACTTGTGAAATACATACCATTCAAATCATTTTATAGCCGATTTTCCTAAGACCGACAGGATCCTAGAATCCAGTACCTAACTGGAATTGAAAATGTTGCACTTTATCTGCGACCGAAGTTCCATTTATAATTTCTGTTTTGGCATTCAAAGGCATACCCCAACTTAACTTCAATGGTCCAATTGGAGACACCCAGCTCAAGCCAAAACCTGTCGAGTAACGCAAATCCTTGAAAGCCATCGGGGTCTTGTCAGCAAATACCTGACCACCATCAAGAAAAGTGAACCAGCGCAATGTACGATCATTACCTGAACCCGGGAATGGAAATTGGAGCTCAAGATTACCAAACACACGCTTTGCGCCACCTAAAGAATCGCCATATTGGTCGACCTTAGAGCCTAGTGTTGAACCCTCAAAACCACGTACAGTGCCAATACCCCCAGCATAATAATTTTTAAATACTGGATATGCCGCACCACCAAGTCCAGCACCGTAATCAACTTCACCATTCATCGCTAACGTTACAGCATTACCAAACAAAGGCTGAAAATACTGATGCTGATAACTTGCGCGGTAGTAACGTAAGCTACCTACAGCAGAAACTTCAAGATTGGCACGTTGATAACGGCCCTTAGTCGGAACAAGTGCACTATCGCGACTATCACGCTGCCAGGCAGCCGTCAGTGGGAAACTCGTTGTCCCTGCTGAACTTGGATTTGTAAGAAAACCCGTTGTAGGATCAATCTTGCCATTACCAAAGTCTGCAACATATTGCTGATAAAGGCTTGGACTGAGACCATCTGCATACACTTTGGTATTTTCAACACCTATGCCAAAGAAAATGGTATCAAGTTCTGAAAATGGCACACCAAATTTGATATCACTACCGATAGTACGTACCTTATAACTACCTTGTGTGTACACAGAAGGGCTCACGGTACGCAGATACAGATTATAGGTCCGACTAATACCATCGTCCGTGAAATATGGATTAGTCTGCGATAAAGCGATGGTCCGATTAGTCTTGCTGGTATTAACGTCGAGACCAATTGTGTTGCCACTACCAAATGCATTTTGTTGTTGAATCGAACCAGTCAGACTGACTTTGTCCGTTTGCGAGAAGCCAGCACCGACCATAATATTACCCGTCGGTTTTTCAGTCACAGCCATCGTTATATCAACCTGATCGGTAGTTCCTGGAACTTCCGGCGTTTCAATACTGACATCCTTAAAATAACCTAGTCTATCAACGCGGTCACGTGACAGCTTAATATTTGACCCGTCATACCAAGAGTCTTCAAATTGCCGAAACTCACGTCGCACTACTTCATCACGTGTCTTGGTATTGCCGACAACATTAATATGCCTAACGTAGACGCGCTTACCCGGATCCACCAAAATCGTGAACGCCACTTCTTTTTTATCGCGATTGAGTGTGGGATTGGCGTTAACATTGGCAAAGGCATAGCCGAAGTTACCTAAACGCTCAGAAATTTTCTTGGTGGTGTCCGTCAACTTCTGACCGGAGAAGACTTCACCCTTTTTCAGTTGCACCAGAGATTTGAGCTCTTCCTCGCGTCCAAACATCTCACCTTCGAGCTTGATGTCTGAAACTGTAAACTTTTCACCTTCATTAATATTTAATGTGACGTAAATATCTTTTTTGTCTGGTGTAATCGATACTTGACTAGACTCAATTTGCATTTCGATATAACCACGATTCAAATAATATGAACGTAAAGTCTCGATATCGCCAGCCAACTTTTCTTTGGAATATTGATCCGCTTTGGTGTACCAAGTAAACCATCCAGGTGAGCGTAAATTGAGTTGTTCACGCAATTGTTTGTCTGAAAAAACCTTGTTACCCACAAAATTAATTTGCTTGATGCGAGATACATCACCTTCATCAACTGCAAAATTAATATTGACGCGATTCCGCTCTACAGGGGTTACTGTCGTAGTGACTTTCATGCCATATAAGCCGCGCGACAAATATTGGCGTTTTAGCTCCTGCTCGGCACGATCCACCAAAGCTTTATCGTAAATGCGGGATTCACCCACGCCGATTTCTTTCAATGCTTTAGTTAGTTGGTCTTTATCAAATTCTTTGGTCCCAGAAAACGCAACCCCAGCGATTGCCGGCCGCTCCTCGACCATGACTACTAAAACATTACCATCCGACTCGACACGTACGTCCTTAAAAAAACCGGTAGCGTAGAGTGCCTTGATGGAGGAAATTGCCTTTTCATCATCAAATGTTTCACCGACTTTTACCGGCAAATAATTGAAAACGGTACCCGCTTCGGTCCGTTGAATGCCTTCAATCCGAATGTCTTTGATGACAAAAGGCTGCACTGCCATTGCTTGTCCTGAGCAAAAGGCGAAAGCTGCGACAGCGATCAAACGAAGGGGAAGAATCGACAAAGGGAAATGCTGGGAATGTAATTTCATTAGCGATCGTTTGTTATCAATGTCCTTGTCGACTACGATTGTCGTACAAGTGGAAAAACCATGGGTGAATTTTGCCATCAAAAATCAACAGCAAAGTACAACACTAAAATATAAGCCTGACGATGTCATTAAACATAGCAACTACCATCAACGTCAATAAAATACCGATTCCTGCACGCTGAGCAATCTCCGCAAATCGTTCTGGAACGGGACGTCCGGTCAAAACTTCCACCGAATAATACAGCAAAAGACCGCCATCTAAAACTGGGATAGGGAGCAAATTCATCACACCTAAACTGATGCTGATAAATGCAATAAAACTAAGATAACTAATTGCCCCAACACGCGCAGTCTGACCTGCATAGTCGGCAATAGTAATTGGGCCAGTAATGTTTTTCCAGGAGACCTGCCCAACCAACATCTTTCCGATCATTTTCAGCGTCAAAACACTGCTATCCCAGGTTTTTTTCACACCTTTGGCGAGTGCAACCAAAGGTGGACTACTCGCAACGATCATTTCTGGCGCCAGAGGTACTTCAACCTTAATAAGTCCAAATGCTTCACCGTTGGTATCCTGCCGCTCTGGCGTAACATCTAAAAGGAATGTCTGTCCATTCCGCACGCCAGCGATATGTAGCTTTTGGCCTGGTGAGGCCCTTACTTTTTCAACCAGCGCCAAACCATCGTTGACAACGAGTCCATTAATACTAGTAATTAAATCGCCGTCTTGTAAACCAGCCTTCATCGCAGGACCATCCGCGATTACCTTACCTAAAACCGCTTTTGGTCTTGCTAGTGAAATACCTAATTTACCTAAAAAATCGCCCTCCAAATCCTTGGCATCAATACTATCCATCGGTAAATTTACCGTATCCAACAGGTAACCATCAGACGGGCCAGGATTTGGCTGCTGAACATTCAGCGCTACATTTCCCTTCTCCAAAGCAGCTTGCATCAACTTCCAGCGCAAGTCCGACCAAATTTGGATAGGCTCACCATTGACCGCGGTAATGAGTTCACCACCACGCAGACCCGCTTGATAGGCGGCAGATTGTTCAGGGACAGCGCGTAGTTTCGGAGTTGGCTCTGGTATTCCATGCACATACAAACCGGCGAATAACAAAATGGCGAGGATAAAATTTGCCAATGGACCTGCAGCAACGATTGCCATACGACGCCATACAGATTGGCGAGTAAATTCACGCTTTAGATCGGCTGGAGACAGGTTGCCAATGTCTTGCTCACGCGCATCCAGCATTTTTACATAGCCGCCTAATGGCAAAATGGAAATTACCCACTCAGTCTGGTCTGGCCCGAAACGCCGTGAAAAAATAATTTTTCCCATACCGACGGAAAAACGCAAGACTTTGACGCCGCACAGGCGCGCAACGGAGTAGTGACCTAGTTCGTGAATGATGACAAGCGATCCCAGTGCAACCACAAAAGCTAATACTGTTTGTATAAAAATCATCAGCAGACTATCCAGCGATAAGTGAGCGAACTGTCCGACGAGCAAGTTGGTCCTGCTCAAGCAGTGATTGGATGTCGGACACGGGACACAACGGCAACTGATCCATGGTACGAGCGATTAATTGATCAATCATGCGAAATCCAATTTTTTCATCTAGAAATGCTTCCACAGCAACTTCATTCGCTGCATTCAATAGCGTCGCCGCAGATCCACCAGCCAACAATGCATCATATGCAAGTTTTAAGCAGGGAAAACGATCCAGATCCGGTTTGGCAAACTGCAATTGACCGATAACAGTCAGGTCTAGCGGAGATACACCAGATGCTATCCGCTCAGGGTAAGCCAACGCAGACGCAATTGGTGTACGCATATCAGGATTACCAAGCTGGGCCAAGACAGATCCATCTACGTAAGACACCATTGAATGAATCACACTTTGAGGATGAATCACCACTTCAATTTGGCTTGCTGGCGCACCAAATAACCAATGCGCCTCGATAACTTCCAGTCCTTTATTCATCATCGTCGCAGAATCAACTGAAATTTTGCGGCCCA
Source organism: Glaciimonas sp. GG7 (assembly GCF_052976905.1). Lineage (NCBI taxonomy): Bacteria > Pseudomonadati > Pseudomonadota > Betaproteobacteria > Burkholderiales > Oxalobacteraceae > Glaciimonas > Glaciimonas sp. GG7. Next base: position 124,548 of record NZ_JBRIIQ010000001.1, read on the forward strand.
TTACCCAATTAGGGTGGGCAACAGCCTCAGCTGGAGTGACTGATTCCAGCGTGCTGACTTCTCGATGCAAAAATGGACCACCGGACGCCGTCAATAAAATTTTAGCGATGCCTACGGAAGCCGGATCGCGCTGATACGCATGTGGCAAGCACTGAAAAATAGCATTATGTTCACTATCAATTGGCAATAGCGTAGCGCCACTATTACGCACAGCATCAATGAACAATTGACCAGACATGACGAGCGCTTCTTTATTCGCCAAAAGGATCTTTTTGCCTGCATGCGCCGCCGCTAACGATGGAGCCAGTCCCGCCGCACCGACAATTGCAGCCATAACGGTATCGCAACTGGTATTACTAGCTACATCGCATAGAGCATGCTCACCATACACAACCTGAGTTTTCAAGCCTTTTTCTAGCAACAGCTGCGACAATAATTTTGCAGAGTCGGCACAACCCACTACTGCAACTTGCGGCTTAAATTGCTCGCATTGCGCAGCCAGTTGATGAACTCGGCTGTGCGCGGTCAATGCATATACTGAATAGCGCTCTGGATGGCGCGCAAGCACATCTAGTGTGGACACACCGATTGAACCAGTTGAGCCAAGAATTGTAATATTCTGCATGCTTAACCTTAAAACCAGTAGCCAAGCAACGCCACCAGCGGTAGTACAGGAATGAGCGCATCAATTCGATCTAGTACACCGCCATGCCCTGGCAATAAATGACTACTATCTTTGATACCCGCTCGACGCTTGAGTAATGACTCAAATAAATCGCCGATGACACTTGCCACGACCAAGACTGTCATAACACCCAACAGACCAGCCCAGCCCCAAACTGCAAAAAGCTGCACCGGGAAGGTATCTGCCAACGGTATCGCAGCAGGGCTTATGCAGATGCCACCCGCGACTGCCAATACAAGCAACCAACCTCCGATAGCACCTTCCCACGATTTACCCGGGGAAATCGACTGCGCCAATTTATGTGATCCAAAAGCTTTACCACAAAAATAAGCGCCAATATCTGCAGTCCAGACAATAACCATTACTGATAATAAATAAAGCGGTGAATGTAGGAATAATCCGAGAATAGCAAGAAAACAACCAAAAATTGATATACCGTAAGTAAACCCAACGATGCGATTGCCAATACTGTTGAGCGGCGGCAAACCGAGGGCTAACGAGGGAGTAAACCGTAAACACCAAATCGCTACGCAAAGTGTAAACAGCAGACCAAGGTTTGCACCGCCACCTCTGACTAATACTAAAATCAACAGTGCTACTGCAGCAAGCGCACAAGCCAAAGCACGATTCCCAACGGCACCAAAAATACGAGCGCACTCCCAAATAGCAGCGCCAAAGAAAAGCACTGAAACAACAGCAAATGCGGGGAAATGATTAAAGTAAAGAATAGGAAGCAGCACTATTAACAATAATAACGCTGTGATGACACGCGTTTTTAACATCAGGACGCCTTATTTTTATTTACCAATTGTTCACTAGTACGTCCAAAACGACGTTCACGTTGCCGGTAGGAAGCGATCGCTTTATCCAGTTCAGCAGCGTCGAAATCAGGCCAATAAGTATCGGTGAAATAGAGCTCACTGTAAGCGAGTTGCCATAGTAAAAAATTAGAAATTCTCTGCTCGCCACCGGTCCGAATAAATAAATCAGGCTCTGGTGCATAGGCCATCGCGAGGTGCTGTGCCAGTTGATCCTCGGTAAAAGATGGGCCATTGCCTGAACCGTCCACACCTTCATTCAACATTTTTTGAATCGCCTGCATAACATCCCAACGACCGCCATAATTGGCACAAATCGTTACGGTTAAATTCGTATTATTCGCAGTTTTACGCTCTGCATTAGCGATCATTTCTTGTAACTTAGTATCAAAACGACTGAGGTCGCCGACGACCTTAAGACGAATGCCGTTGTTATGCATTTTTCCGACTTCACGTTCAAGCGCCTTCACAAAAAGACGCATCAACAACGACACCTCCTCTTCTGGACGACGCCAGTTTTCAGAGCTGAAAGCGAATAAAGTGACGTATTCAACTCCGCGCTCGACGCAAGCCTCAACGATGTTACGCACCGCCTCAACGCCTTTTCCGTGACCCGCAAAACGCGGGAGAAATCGGCGCGTTGCCCAGCGACCATTACCATCCATAATGATCGCAATGTGTCGAGGAACTGCCGTATTTGTCGGCACCGATAGGGTCGAGCTTGAATGTTTCATGAAGATTGAGATAAGAATGATTGTTTAGAACCTGACACATGTAGTTAAATACATACATCAGGCTTTCAGACGGTACTGAAGGCGTTATACCGTCAAAATCTCTTTTTCTTTATCCACAACCTGCTTGTCAATATCTGACACTGCTTTATCAGTCAATTTCTGAATATCATCTTGCGCACGGCGCTCATCATCATCAGAACATTCTTTATCCTTGACGAGTTTTTTCAGACCTTCGTTGGCATCGCGGCGAATATTCCGAATGGCAATTTTTGCATCTTCGGCTTCACTTTTTACCAGCTTGACCATTTCTTTGCGGCGCTCTTCCGTCAACGGCGGTGTTGGCACGCGTATGATTTCACCTTGCGTTGATGGATTCAGACCAAGATCGGCCTCACGAATAGCTTTTTCAACCGCGGCGATCATTTTCTTATCGAATGGCTGAACACCGATAGTACGCGCATCAATCAAAGTCACGTTCGCTACCTGACTTAATGCTGCTGGGCTACCGTAATATTCGACCTGCACATGATCCAGAATGCCTGTATGCGCACGACCAGTACGCACTTTGGCAAGATCTGCACGCAAAGTCTCAAGCGACTTCTGCATTCTCAGATCAGTATTTTTTTTAACGTCAGCAATGCTCATGCTGCACTCCTATTCTTAAGCTTAATTTTTAACAATCAACCCTACAGCGACTATCATCACACTTCGAGTCATCTATATTTAATACTAAGAGTATCTCTTAGCTAACTTAAACGTGCACCAGCGTTCCCTCATCTTCACCCATAATCACGCGCAATAATGCACCAGGTTTATTAATGGAAAATACTTTAATTGGCAATTTTTGATCACGGCACAAGGCGAATGCCGTAGCATCCATTACTTGCAGATGCTTGGTAATAGCCTCATCAAATGTAATGGTTGTGTAACGTGTCGCTGTTGGGTCTTTCTGTGGGTCAGCGCTGTAGACGCCATCAACTTTAGTCGCTTTAAGCACAATTTGTGCCCCAATTTCAGAACCACGCAGTGCTGCGGCGGTGTCCGTAGTGAAAAATGGATTACCTGTACCGGCTGCAAAAATCACGACTTTTTCTTCTTCCAGGTATTGCAATGCCTTAGGTCGCACATATGGCTCAACAACCTGCTCGATACTGATGGCCGACATGACCCGTGCAGTGAGCCCTGCTTGACGCATGGCATCAGCTAAAGCAAGCGCGTTCATTACTGTGGCCAACATTCCCATGTAATCAGCAGTCGCCCGATCCATTCCTTGCGCACCAGGTGCCACGCCCCGGAAAATATTACCACCGCCAATCACTATCGCAAGTTCCACGCCTAGCGCGGTAATTTCGGCAACATCCGCCACCATCCTGTCGATAGTTACGCGATTAATACCATAGGCATCATCGCCCATCAGCGCTTCACCGGAGAGTTTAAGGAGAACACGCTTATATGCTGGTTTGGTCATGATCTGAGTCCTTCGTTCTATTCCGATTAACAATTAATCATTACGTATTTTTATTATCCTGCTCACCAGACAATGATGCCACTTTTGAGAAAGATAGCATCACACGGTAGTGACCACCACGGACTACAAACTTTGAGGGTTTATCAGCGTACAACCAAGGAGTACGGATAACCAAAAAAACGGGCCTTACGGCCCGCTCTTTCTTTTCATTTAAGCTTGTTTAGCAGCAGCAACGGTTGCTGCAACCTCCGCTGCAAAATCGTCCACTTTCTTCTCAATGCCTTCACCAACCACAAACATAGCGAATGACTTGACGCTAGCGTTTGCTTGTTTGAGCATTTGCTCAACGGTTTGCTTATCGTTTTTGACGAAAGATTGATTTAACAACGAAACTTCTTTCAAGAACTTCTGCACCGATCCTTCGATCATTTTCGCGGCAATATCAGCAGGCTTGCCGGATTCGGCAGCCTTTAAAGTGGCTACCGAGCGCTCTTTTTCGATCAACTCTGCAGGCACTTCATCCGAAGACAACGATACAGGCTTCATGGCAGCAATATGCATCGCAACATCTTTACCAACTTGCTCGTCGGCACCATCATACTCAACCATCACACCGATACTTGTACCGTGCAGGTAAGAAGCCAGCTTAACGCTAGTTTCAAAACGCTTAAAACGACGAATCGACATGTTTTCACCGATACGGCCGATCAATTCGGCGCGCTTTGATTCGACAGTACCACCATCCAATGGCAGTGCAGACAACGCAGCAACATCCACCGGATTGTTTTCTGCCACCAACTTGGCGCATGCATTTACCAATGCGATGAATTCGTCATTTTTGGTCACGAAGTCAGTTTCGCAGTTAACTTCGACCAAAGCGCCAACGCCACCTGCTACGAAGGAAGCGACAACACCTTCGGCAGTAACACGTGAAGCTGCCTTGGAAGCCTTACTACCTAATTTAACGCGCAAAATTTCTTCAGCTCTGACCAAATCGCCATCGGCTTCCGTCAGCGCTTTTTTGCACTCCATCATAGGTGCATCAGTTTTTGCGCGTAATTCACCCACCATTGCTGCAGTAATTACTGCCATTTCATTCTCCTAGAGGTATCGGTGCAGACTTGCCGCGTTCGTCATCAGTCTTTTAAGAATGCAACGCGCTATCGCTAGCAATCATCCACACCATCAACAATCAAAATTATTCAGTTATACAAAAAAAGGGGCCATCTCTGCCCCCTTTTAATGTTGAAACATATTACTTCGGGCGCAAGCTATGCGCCTGATTTGTATTAGTTATTAGCAACTTCAACGAAGTCATCACCAGCTGCATTCTTGATCGACTCAACAACGTCGTTGACGGCGTTAGCACGACCTTCAAGAATTGCATCAGCAACGCCGCGTGCATACAAAGCAATCGCTTTGGACGAATCGTCGTTACCAGGAATAACGTAAGTGATACCTATCGGAGAATGGTTTGTATCAACCACGCCGATAACTGGAATACCCAGTTTTGCCGCTTCAGTGATCGCACCTTTATGGTAGCCAACATCGATAACAAAGATTGCGTCAGGAATGCCGCCCATATCCTTGATACCACCGATAGCTTTTTGCAGCTTGATCATTTCGCGTTGAAACATCAAACCTTCTTTTTTGCTCAAGTTTTCGAAGGAACCGTCAGCGATCGACACTTCCATTTCTTTCAAACGCTTGATCGAAGTCTTGATGGTTTTGAAGTTAGTTAGCATACCGCCCAACCAACGTTGATCAACGAACGGCGAACCAGAGCGCGCTGCTTCAGCGGCAATGATTTCACGTGCTTGACGCTTAGTACCAACAAACAGGATGTTGCCGCGATTGGAAGCCAATTGACGAACATGCTTCATCGCCTCTTGGTACATGCCAAGGGTTTTTTCCAGGTTGATAATATGAATTTTATTACGATGACCGAAGATGTACGGAGCCATCTTTGGGTTCCAAAAACGCGTTTGGTGACCAAAATGGACGCCAGCTTCCAGCATTTCAAGCATTGTTACAGACATAATTTTCTCCAGGGTTGGGTCTGGAATCTGCTCAGTCACCAGACTTGCGTTACAAGAAGGGCACCCTTTTCGAGCAGATTCGCGATTTAAAACAATGAGTTACTATAAAAACCGTATTTCTTAATTAACTATCAAACTACAACTTCGCATGAATACCAATTCAGGCTAGGCCAAGATTCTACCCTAAAACAAGAGCATCCTTCAAGCTGCATTACAGCGAATGTCCGCTAGCTCGTCTATAATTCGTCAATATTACTTAGACTCGCCGCAGAATCTCGATCTGGGTTGCTTTATTCCCACCTCACATTTCTGCAAACTCTATCTCGCTATTCACTACCCGATTACTTACCTATGTCCTCTATTTCCATAAAAACAGCTGAAGATATCGCTGGCATGCGCATTGCTGGCAAACTTGCCTCGGAAGTACTCGATTTCATTACGCCCTACGTCAAAGTCGGCGTCACCACTGGCGAGCTGGATCGCCTTTGTCACGAATACATGACGAATGTACAAGATACGATTCCTGCACCGTTAAACTATTGCCCTCCCGGCTACACCCCCTACCCCAAAGCTACTTGTACTTCAGTTAATGATGTCATCTGTCACGGCATCCCCGGCGATAAAGTATTAAAAAATGGTGATGTCGTCAACCTTGACATCACCGTTATCAAAAATGGTTACCACGGCGATACCAGTCGTATGTTTTATGCTGGCGAGCCATCCATCATGGCGAAACGGCTTGGCGATATCACCTTTGAATGTATGTGGCTAGGCATTGCCAAGATCAAGCCGGGCGCACACTTGGGCGATATCGGCTACGTGATTCAACAACATGCAGAAAAAGCTGGCTATAGCGTCGTTCGCGAATTTTGCGGTCACGGCATCGGCAAAGTATTTCACGAAGAGCCGCAAGTCCTCCATTATGGTCGTCCCGGCACACTAGAGAAGTTAGAAGCAGGCATGATCTTTACCGTCGAACCGATGATCAATGCCGGTCGTCGCGATATTCGCGAGATGGGTGATGGCTGGACCATTCGTACCAAAGACCGTAGCCTGTCTGCACAGTGGGAACACACTGTATTGGTCACTGACACCGGTTACGAAATCCTGACCACATCGAAAGGCGCGCCTCCACCGCCAGCCTTTATTACTCCAGCCATGGCTGCTTAACTCTTTGCAACGTACTGAAGAAAAGGCGACTTAAAAGCGCCTTTTCCTTTTTTGAATTATATTTTTTGCAATCTATTTGTAATCTGCGTAATACTTCCGGCAATTGCCCCCTCCCCGCACTCACTGCGTAGCCATGCCGACACTTGCCCAAACCCTAAAAAATCAACTCAGAACTGAACGCCAGACAGTCATCGATGCGTTTTTAGAAAACGGCAAGCCTGAGCTGCTCCTCAAACATTTGCGACAAAATGTCGACACCGCGCTAACACTTGCGTGGAAAATGTTGAAGTTACCCACCTCTGCTGCACTCGTTGCCGTTGGTGGATATGGGCGGGGCGAGCTCTTTCCGTACTCAGATGTCGATTTATTGATTTTGCTAGACCGAGTGCCCGACGCCGCACTAAAAGACAGCCTGGAGCAACTAGTTCAATTGTTCTGGGACATCGGCCTCGAAATTGGTCATAGCATCCGGACCATCGACGAATGCATGACCGAGGCGGCAGCCGACATCACGGTCAAAACCAGCCTGCTCGAAGCCCGTCTGATCACAGGCAACAAGCTGCTCTTTGGCGCAATGCAAAAACGCTATAACGCTGCAATGGACCCGCGCGCTTTCTTTCAGGCAAAAATGCTGGAGATGCGTCAGCGCCATGTCAAGTTTGAAGACACCGCCTACAGTCTTGAACCGAATTGCAAAGAAAGCCCCGGCGGCCTGCGTGATTTGCAAGTTATTTTGTGGGTGGCGAAAGCCGCTGGCCTGGGTGACTCATGGAGCAAGCTTGCCAGGCAATCATTGATCACCGCAACTGAAGCCCGTCAGCTAACGCAAAAAGAACGTGCCTTCAAAGATATCCGTATTCGCCTGCACATTCATACCAACCGGCGCGAAGATCGTCTGGTATTTGACGTCCAGACACCGATTGCCGAAACGCTCGGCTTCAAAACTACAGAAACTCGCCGCGCCAGTGAATACCTGATGCAGCGGTATTACTGGGCCGCAAAAGCAGTCACGCAGCTCAATCTGGTGCTATTGCAAAATATTGAAGCGCAGCTATTTCCACAGCCTATCGTTCCGCAGCCGATTAACGCACGCTTCAATCAAATCAACGGCCTTATTGATGTCGCCGCCGACGATCAATTTGAGAGTGCACCATCAACCATGCTCGAGCTATTTTTGCTCATCGCGCAGCACACGCAGATCAAAGATATGACCGTGCGTACGCGTCGTGCGTTATGGCATGCGCGCTCCAAAATCGATGCCGCCTTCCGGCGCAATCCCTACAATCGCTCACTATTTTTGCAAATTATTCAGGCACCGCAAGGCATTACGCATGCTTTACGCGCCTTGAATCAAACCGGCGTTCTGGGACGCTATCTGCCTAACTTCCGGCGGATTGTCGGCCAGATGCAGCATGACCTGTTCCACGTCTACACCGTCGATCAACACATCATGATGGTGGTGCGCAATGTGCGCCGCTTCACGATGATTGAACACGCGCATGAATATCCTTTCTGTAGCCAGTTAATCGCCAATTTTCCACGCCCGTGGACACTGTATGCAGCCGCCCTGTTCCACGATATCGCCAAGGGCCGTGGCGGCGATCATTCACAACTAGGCATGGTCGACGCCAAACAGTTTTGCCAACAGCACGGCATATCAGAAGAAGACACCGAGCTCATCGTCTTTCTGGTGCAACAGCATTTGACAATGTCAACCGTCGCCCAAAAGCAAGACATGTCAGACCCCGACGTGATTCTGCATTTCGTCAATACAGTCAAAGATGAACGCCATCTGACAGCGCTCTATCTGCTCACCGTTGCCGACATTCGCGGCACCAGCCCGAAAGTATGGAACGCCTGGAAAGGTAAGTTACTGGAAGATTTGTACCGCATTACGCTGCGCGTACTCGGCGGCGAGACCCCCTCTGCGGACCGTGAATTAAAGAACACCCAAGAAGAAGCATTGAAGACATTGCGTCTCTACGGCTTACCCAACGATGCCCACGAGCAATTATGGAAGCAGCTCGATGTCGCCTATTTTTTACGCCACGAGGCCCCGGACATCGCCTGGCAAACGCGCTCTTTCTACACGCTCGTCGATAGCCCAAAACCGATCGTCCGCGCCCGCCTCGCGCCAATAGGCGAAGGCTTGCAAGTAGCGGTATACACCAGAGATGAAACTGATCTGTTTGCACGCATTTGCAGCTATTTTGACAGTAAAAATTTCAGCATCATGGATGCCAAGATTCACACGACTAAGCACGGTTATGCGCTCGACACATTCCTACTTAGCGCACCTTTATTTGCCAAACATTACCGCGACATCATTAACCTGATCGAGCATGAACTGACCACGCAACTAGAGGCCCGCGGCCCATTGCCGGCACCAACCCAAGGCCGCATGTCACGCCTCTCGCGTACCTTTCCGGTAACGCCGACGGTGGACTTGCGTCCTGATGATCGTGGTCAGTATTATTTACTGGCAATCACCGCCAATGACCGCGCCGGTCTCCTGTATTTAATTGCCAACGTGCTTGCCAAATATAAAATTAACTTACACACCGCCAAAATCATGACGCTGGGCGAGCGGGCCGAAGACGTATTTCTGGTCGATGGCAGCGCACTCAACCATAGCCGCAGCCAGATTCAACTCGAAACCGACTTGCTCGATGCATTGCAGATTTAATTCAGACGCATTATTTAACTCTTTCTACACTCATAGCATCCCATGACTGAACCACTACGCCTCTCCAAACGCATGTCCGAACTCGGCCTTTGCTCACGCCGCGAAGCAGATGAATGGATCGCCCGCGGCTGGGTCCGGGTTGATGGCGTCATCATCTCCGAACTTGGCAGCAAAGTCCTCCCGGATCAACACATCACCGTAGAGCGCCAGGCCAGCGCCGAACAAGCCAGACGCGTCACCATTCTGATCAACAAACCCATGGGCTACGTCAGCGGTCAGGCCGAAGACGGCTATAAACCCGCCGTGGTGCTGGTCAATGCTGCTAGCCGCTGGAAAGAAGATAAGTCGGTACAAGAATTTCACGGTAGCCAACTGCGCAACCTCGTCCCAGCCGGTCGCCTCGACATTGATTCTGTCGGCTTGCTGGTGCTCACGCAAGACGGTCGCGTCGCCAAACAATTGATCGGAGAAGACTCCGCCATCGATAAAGAATATCTGGTCCGCGTGCAGTATCCAAACGGTGGAAAACTTCCCGCCGAGGATTTGCGTCGACTCAATTTTGGCTTATCGCTGGATGGCAAACCGCTCAAGCGGGCTATCGTCAAATGGCAAAACGAAGATCAACTCAGTTTTACGTTGCGAGAAGGTAAAAAACGGCAGATTCGCCGAATGTGTGAAGCTGTTGGCTTGAGAGTTGTTGGACTCAAACGCATCAGGATTGGTAAGGTTGTGCTTGGAGATTTGCCTACGGGCGAGTGGCGGTATTTGAATTTGGATGAGAATTTCTAAGCATCCCCGGCTAGCATCCACGAAGTACTAACCGTATTAATTAGAGGCTGTAACCAGAGCCTGTTGACATTCAACATTTATAAAACACCATAAAACCGTTCGGACTGAGTAGGCACAAAGTGCCGTATCGAAGAATCGCCACCGCAGGCAACTACTTCGATACGCCCTGAAGGGCTACTCAGTACGAGCGGTTTTTTATGAACTCAAATGTCAACACGCCCTGAGTCATCTTCAACAAAAAAGCGCACCTGAGTGCGCTTTTTTAAATAACTCTGTCACAGCAAATTACTTCGCTTCCAAAGCCTTCTGGTAAGCCGCAACCCCTGACAAAATCTCTTGTCGCGCATCATCAGGACCACCCCAACCATCAATCTTGACCCATTTACCCACTTCCAGATCCTTGTAATGCTCAAAGAAATGCTGGATTTGGTTCAGGCGCAATGCATTCATGTCTTCCGGTTTTTGCCAATGAGTATAAATACTCAACACTTTATCCACCGGTACGGCCAACAACTTTGCATCCTGACCCGCTTCATCCGACATCTTCAAGACGCCGATCGGACGACAACGCACAACAACGCCGGGGAAAAGTGGGAACGGTGTAATCACCAATACATCCACCGGATCGCCATCGTCGGACAAGGTTTGTGGGATATAGCCGTAATTGCACGGATAGTGCATCGCAGTGCCCATAAAGCGATCAACAAAAATCGCGCCGGATTCTTTGTCGACTTCGTACTTGATTGGATCGGCATTCATAGGAATTTCAATGATCACATTGAAATCATTAGGCAAATCGCGACCGGAGGATACGTCATTCAAGCTCATGTTGTGCTCTCGTCTTAAAAGAAAGGGGAAAAAATTGTTAGCGGCGAAATTATAACGGGTCTGGCCTGCATCATGCGCTGCAACATTTAAGAAACACTGATAACTATTGTTAAATATCCACTATCGACACGCCTCATCACGCAGTTGCAACACTGCGACAACAGAACTGTTTCAATATGAAGCAACTCCTCACTCAATCAATCACACAGATCATCGATTACGCTGGAGGATGAGAGTGCGGAATAAGAGCACCCGGAATATCGCAACGCCCCAACCCACCCTCCTCCAGCCAGCGGCGTGTTTCGCTGGCCGCCCTATCGATCAATAATCCACACTGACTGTAATCATAAGGTGAGACATCGAGCGGGCACAGTGGCGCGACCACCGTGATAGCCGCGTGCGATGCCCAACGTTCCAGATCCGATACTAATTGACGCGCCACTAATAGATTAAGCGCACGCATTGCATGCTCAAGCGGCCCCTTTGGAGCACGCCGCTCGGCACAGGTAAAACCGGTGGAGAGCACAATCACCCGTGTTGCCCCCAACTGAATCGCGGTGGAAATCGGCGTATTGTTGGCGACCCCGCCATCGATCAACATATTACCCGCCATCGCTACCGGCGGAAAAACGCCCGGAATAGCGGTACTTGCCAGCGTCGCTTCGACTGCCGACCCGGAAGAAATCACCACTTCGTTGCCGGTTTGCATATCGGTTGCCACGACATACACCGGCAACTCAGACTCCTCCAGCCTTCTGTCACCAAATTGTGCGAATAAAAATGCGCGTAGTTTTGCCGGATTGACCAGATGCGTGCTGCGCGACTCAACATCCCTAAACAAGCCCAACGCTCCTAAAATCGAAAAAAATGACCAGGGCATAATCTGCTGGCGTCGAATACCGCGCCACAAAACCGCTAACTGCATTGCTCCCGTCATGCTGGGCTGAAAGGCAAAGAAAGCGCTATTAATCGCCCCTGCTGATGCACCCACCAAAAAATCCGGGCGTTCACCAGAAGCAATTAACTCGCGCAACATACCAGCCTCAATCGCGCCGAGACTGCCGCCACCGGCGAATACAAATGCGGTTTTTTTCATCGAGGTAACTTTTAGTGGACTGAGGAGGATTGCGGCTAGCACAGCCTACCCCAGCATGTCGCACTAAAATAATCGGAATAAAACATGTCTGAGCGAAGACAAATTTTGCTGACTTTTAACAGCAATTACGGAACTATTACTGCAATTTATACAAACTGTGCTTCCAACCATTAGCACCAAAGCAGCGCTCACGACAAACTTTAAAGAATTGCCCATGGGCACTATTAGTGATTGCAAATGTCTTTGAAATATCATATATTTCAGTAATTACTGAAAATTCAAAATAAACAATCCATGCCATCCAACTCTCCAGACCAAGAATCCAGCCCCCTCCCTCCCCTCACGCCATTAACCTCACGTTTCATTTCACATTTCGGTGAAATGGGAAGCCGTTGGGGTATTAATCGCACTGTGGGCCAGATTTATGCATTGCTGTATGTCCTTGGGACACCCCTCAATGCTGATCAGATTGCTGACTATCTGGCGTTTTCCCGTTCCAACGTCAGCATGGGGCTCAAAGAATTGCAATCCTGGCGCTTGGTAAAACTATTGCATCGGCCGGGCGATCGTCGGGAATACTTCGAACCGCCTAAAGATATCTGGGATATTTTTAAAGCCTTGCTCGAAGAACGTCGCCGTCGTGAAATCGAACCGACACTCTCCATGTTGCGCGATGCCTTACTTGAAAATCCCTCATCAACATCCGACAAACAGGCACAACAACGGATGCGCGAAATGTACGATCTCATTGAGCTATCCAGTGCATGGTTCGACGATGTGCAGCGACTTTCACCGGAGACGCTGGCCTCTTTGATGAAGATGGGATCAAAAATCGGCACGCTGCTGGACGTACGGGATAAATTTCGCTTGTCGCCAGTGAGCAAAAGAACCAAGCACGAAAAAAATGCAGATACAGGATCGGCCCATTCTGACGTGGAATCGAAAGAATAAAGATGGCCTTATTCAATATACGAAAACATTATCGAAAGCGCTGGCCACGCTTGCCTCTGTGGCTAGAAATTACGCTCATTCTGATCATCAAACTAGCGCTCCTCTTCGTTCTATGGAAGCTCTTTTTTTCAACGCCGCAAACAAAAAAAATGCGCATGCCGACTGATCTGGTTGAGCAGCACTTACTTAACAAACCCTTTAGCAAACCCTTGAGCAAACCCTCCATTCCCGCAACCACGCCATCCAATATACTTTCACCCTCCTTACCATCCGAGGCGCCTCATGATTCCAATTGATGAAGTAGTCAATTTATCGCGGTTGCAGTTTGCTGCCACCGCGATGTTCCATTTTTTGTTTGTTCCACTCACGCTAGGTCTTGCCTGGATTCTATTCATTATGGAGTCGGTCTACGTCATGACCGGCAGCCAGATCTACAAAGATATGACCCGGTTCTGGGGCAAGCTATTCGCAATTAATTTTGCGATGGGCATCTGCACCGGGATCACGCTGGAATTTCAGTTTGGGACTAACTGGTCTTATTACTCACACTATGTCGGCGACGTGTTCGGCACGCCATTGGCGCTCGAAGGAATGACAGCATTCTTCCTCGAATCAACGTTCGTGGGACTGTTTTTCTTCGGCTGGGATCGGCTCTCAAAAACCCAGCATTTATTTATCACCTTTCTAGTGGCTCTGGGGTCAAGCTTGTCGGCGCTGTGGATTTTGATCGCCAACGGTTGGATGAATAATCCGGTCGGAGCCGAATTCAATTACGCCACCATGCGCATGGAACTGACCAGCATGACCGACATCATTTTCAATCCGGTAGCGCAAGTGAAGTTTGTTCACACGCTCTCCGCCGGGTATGTTGCCGCGTCGATGTTTGTACTCGGGATCTCTTCCTACTACTTGCTCAAGGGCCGCGACACCGCCTTTGCCTTACGCTCATTTGCCATCGCTGCCGGCTTTGGACTGGCGTCCACGCTGTCGGTGATTGTCCTTGGAGACGAATCAGGCTACACCGCCGGTGAAGTCAACAAGGTCAAAATGGCAGCGATGGAAGCGGAATGGCATACCGAACCAGCCCCTGCCGGAATCACGGTCTTTGGCTGGCCCAATGAGAAAGAACAGCGCACCGATTACGCCATCAAGATTCCGTACGTACTCGGGATTATCGGGACGCGTTCGCTCGACAAACAAATTACCGGCATCAGTGAACTCAAAAGAGATCATGACGTACGTATTCGTAACGGCATGCTGGCTTATGCCACGCTTGAACGCCTCAAATCCGGTGACAAATCGGCAGAGGCGATTGCTGCTTTCGACGCGCTCAAGGACGATCTCGGCTACGGTCTTTTGCTGAAAAAATACACCCCGGCAGTAGTCGATGCAACGGAGGCGCAAATTCAGATGGCGGTCAACGACACCTTCCCGAAAATCGCGCCGATGTTCTGGTCGTTCCGGTTAATGGTCGGGCTAGGCATGCTGTTTCTGTTTATTTTCTCGATGTCGTTCTACTTTCTGGTACGCAAAAAACTGGCCGAACAACGCTGGCTATTGCGTCTGGCGCTCTACAGCATTCCGTTGCCGTGGGTCGCTATCGAACTCGGCTGGCTGCTGGCTGAATATGGCCGCCAGCCGTGGACCATTGCCGGTATTTTGCCTACACATTTGTCGGCATCAACCCTGCAACCGTCGAACTTATATTTCAGCCTGATCGGATTGCTGCTGTTCTATAGCTTCCTGTTTGTAATTGAAATGTTCCTGATGTTTAAATACGCCCGACTCGGCCCTAGTAGTTTGCATACCGGGAAATACCATTTTGAGCAATTGGACAAGCCCGTGCCGCCTCCCATTGCACAGCGTGAAACTAACCCTGTAGTCTGAGGAAAGACGCCATCATGTTTGACTATGAAACCTTAAAAATAATCTGGTGGGGCTTTGTCGGCGTACTGCTGATCGGCTTCGCCCTGACCGGCGGCTTTGATTTCGGTGTCGCCATTACCTTGCCATTTATCGGCAAAACCGACACCGAACGCCGCGTCGTCATCAATTCCATTGGCAGCACCTGGGAAGGCAATCAAACCTGGTTCATCACCGCAGGCGGTGCGCTATTCGCAGTCTGGCCGCTGGTGTATGGGACGGCATTTTCCGGCTTTTATGTGGCCTTGATGCTGCTACTGTTTTCACTCTTTTTGCGCCCGGTCGGTTTCGACTATCGCAGCAAAATTGCGGACACCCGTTGGCGCAGCTTTTGGGATTGGGGTCTATTCATCGGCGGCCTGGTCCCGGCACTGATTTTCGGCATCGCTTTCGGCAATCTGTTATTAGGCGTGCCATTTCATTTCGATGACACCATGCGAGTCGAATATCTCGGCGGTTTCTTTGGACTGCTAAACCCATTCGGCCTGCTCTGTGGCTTGCTCAGCATCGCCATGATGGTCATGCATGGCACCAGTTATCTACAGGTTAAAACTGACAACGTCATCGCCTTGCGTGCACGCAAAATTGCCGTCGTCGCATCCGTGATCACGATGACGTTATTTATCATCGGCGGCTTCTGGATTGCCTTTGGTATTGATGGCTACCGCATCACCGCCATGCCAGACGCCAACAGTGCCTTCATGCCACTAGCTAAAACCGTCGTCACCGCCAGCGGCGCATGGATGGACAACTATGCACGGTGGCCGATGACCTGGGCCTTTCCGATAGTCGCGGTACTCGCAGCATTGCTGTGCATCATATGCAGTCTGGCACGCAAGGCATTGCCAGCATTCCTGTGTAGCGGCTTTTCAGTGGCGGGGATTATCCTCACCGCTGGCACAGCAATGTTCCCGTTCATCATGCCGTCCTCACTGGACTTGCGCAGTAGTCTGACGATCTGGGATGCTGTCTCCAGCGAAAAGACACTTAACCTGATGTTCTGGATCGTCGTGATCATGCTACCGATCATCATGCTCTACACCAGCTGGGTCTATAAGATCATGCGCGGCAAAGTGACGGAGAAGGATATTCACGACAACGAGCACACGGCATATTAAAAACGTGTTTTAAAAAGGAAAAAATATGTGGTATTTCGCATGGATTTTAGGAGTCGGATTAGCGCTCGCTTGCGGCATCATCAACGTGATGTGGCTCGAAGCCAACTACGCCTTTGGTAGCCGCGACGAAGAAACAACACGCAAACGGTTTGAGGCTGCTGCTGAAGAGGAACAAAAACGGTTGCCCAAGTAGCGACCGACTTTCATCAATAAAAACGCCAACCGATGCAGGTTGGCGTTTTTATTTGAAAATACATCATTCAACATTTTTTACATATCTTTTTTTGACAACTCTGAAGCAACGGTTCGAAATGCCGCAATCGTGGCAACCTCATCTTGCACAGCTCCATGATCACTTAATTTTACAATGACGGTTTGAGTCGTTGGATTGATATAAATGAACTGACCATGTATCCCTATGGCCATGTAATCATCATGAGGTGACCTGACTTTAGGTAGCCACCAACCGTTACTATAATCAAAATCATGATCAATGCCGGTAACCCTTTGCTGGCGATCCGTCCAGGCGAATGGCAACATCATCTTGCCATTCAAGCTGCCGTGATTCAAATATAGCGCACCAAACTTGAGAAAATCAATCGCCGTGGCATTGAGACAGCAAAATCCTTTTTCAACATTATTTTCTGCCCCATCGATACTCCATGTTGCGGCATATTCAGCACCCATTGGCTGCCATATTTTGGCGTCCAAATACGCCGATAGCGTGCTACCTGTTGCGCTAACCAACACCTGTGACAACAGTTGAGAGTCAACACTCCGATACGTATAGTGGTTGCCAGCAATGATTGGTATGCGCCCAAGATATGACATAAACCAATGTAAATCGGTGGTCACGTACAGATAGGCGATTTTAGAGAATGGACTATCGTAGCGTTCACTGACATCGATACCTGAGCGCATGTTTAATAGCTGATCAACAGTGATACTGGAATACGAACTCACTGACGCCAATGCCGGAATATAGTGCGAAACAGGATCATCGAGCGATTTTATCGCGCCCTCATTGAGGGCAACACCAACTAATGCCGAGACCACCGATTTTGCTAATGAATATGAGGGAAAAACAGTATCGCGTGCCGCTCCGTTGGAGTAATTCTCGTAGACTAATTTTCCCTGATGAAGAATGAGCAAAGCATTGGTGTGGGTTTCCTGCTGGAATTCATCGAATGAAATAACTACGCCATCATTCCACCGCACCGCACTGGTAATGGCCGTTGGATGCACCTCAAAATGCAGCGGCGCATTGGAGCGCGGCAATGGCGTCTCATCAAAATAACGGTATGAATGCGAAGGCGGGGAAACTCCAAGCGCCAGAGCAAGTAAATGATGCGGCGGCGGTAGTCTCGCAAGATGACACAGGAAAAATGAAAGCACTGTAATGAGTAGTACGGGGATCAGTAGATAACGAAAAAATCTATTCCCTATATTTTGCATAAATCGCGCTCCAGGTATCTGTCACTGCGCCATTTATCTCACTAAATATAAGTGGCACAACAGAGGGTATTCAAAACGTTCACTTAGTGGGTTTGATCCGATACTGGCTACGATAGACATCGATACCTTGGTAATGACTAATATAGGAAGGCGGCGCGGCGACGGTATTTCGCGCCGGATCAGGGTCGGGAGCACTAAATTGCATTTTTGCCGGAATCACACCGATCCATGTTGGCCAGTCTGGCGTATCGGTTTCTTCATCCGGAAATTCATCGCGTATTTTGCCAACCGCTTGCGCCAGACTGACTCGCATCACCGTAATGGCCTGAATCTCTTTCGGCTGAACCGGACGAATATCTTCCCAACGCCCCGGCAACATATGCGCCATAAATGCCTTCATTGACGCGACTTTATCCTCAAACCCCACGACATCCTCAACTATTGCGTGCACCACTACTGACCGATAATTATAAGAATGATTGAAGGCACTATGCCCCAAAACAAGTCCGTCGAATTGCGCCACCGAGATACAGATATCCTGCCCGATCAAATGCTTACTAAGCCGTCCTTTATTGGCCGAGTGAAAATACAGATAGTCACCCTCACGCCAGCATGCCAGTGGAATACTGGTTGGCCGGCTATCGTAGATAAAAGCAATGTGACAAAGGTAAGAACTATCAATAATAGCGTAAATATCCTCTTTGACATAGTTCGCCCGTTCAGGGATGCGTTTGACACGAAATGCAGGATCGATGTGGGAGCTTTCTTCTTTATTTTTCATTTTCTGCCTAGGTGAATGCCGATTCTTTTTCACTTGGTTCAAGTCTTGTACAAGCAATTGAAGATGATCCGCGTTTTATAAAATGGGAAAAATAAGAAACTGCACCTAATTTATCCTTTAATTCAGCGGCGACATTACCGGGATCACGCCCGCAAGTAAAAATATCCACGGCAATATAATTACTTTCGGGATAGGTGTGATAAGAGCAATGTGACTCCGATAATAAATAAAAACCTGTAACTCCTTCACCACCTTCATTAAATTTAAAAAAATCATATTTAAGGATAGTGAACTCACGTAAAACATCACTAAAAATTTCATCTAAATTTTTTGGTGAAGTCAAAATTTTATTTGATTTTAATTTGAAATCAAATATGTAGTGATAACCGGTATCATCCATATTTTCTATCTCTTTAAAAGGTTATTGAAATTGATATACATGAAATGACCATAACCGCGTCGCTTCGATATTTTTTAGATGCAAATATTGCAAACTAATATCGGTATAGCCATTTATTTTTGGTCGAATCACACGTAGATGTGCGCGAACAATAACGATTGCACCCTTGGCAAGACCAGGTTTCATTTTTTCCAGATAGTCAGCCTCTTTTTCAGACGAAAGAAAAGAAGGTACGTCAGAGAGGGACAAAAAATCAATATTTTTAGAAGTCCGAACTGTTTCGAAAATATCCCCTTCAACGAATGAGACTTTACAATTTCTGATTGCTTGTTGCGCCAGCAGATACACCTCAGGATCACACTCGATAAGATAACCATCGGAATATACGAGCTTGCCGAAAAATATCATTTGTAAGAAAAAACTCTTCTTTGCTAACTGCTCGGTAAAGAGTTGTTTAAAAATATTTTTGTAAATAGAAAAATAGCTTCCACTAATATTTTTCTTTGGAAAATCACCTTTATACAATAGCGAATTCAAAACAGTGGCATTTCCAAGTAAGATTAATACGAATCCCCATCGTAGTCTGGGGAAGCCTCTTTTATAAAATGCAACCTGAGCATCAAGATCTGCACTATCAAAAATAGAAATGCCGGTCCGACCAATAAGAAAGCGGTTTACCTTGGACAAGGTTCTTAACATTTTTTCAAATTTTCCGAAATAGAGCATGACGTCCCAATCGATATGCTCAAACATCTCCTGTAATACCTGTTTACATTCAACATCTATTTCCAAATCAAGAAAAATTTGTTTTCGTTCTAACGCAGCCATACCTTCTTCATAACCCAGAAAGGCTTTAAATGTATGCAACTCACATTGCTTAAGTAAAGCCAAACGCAATTGACAGACCGCCAATTGTTGGCGATTGATATCAACGCAAGTTATTTCCTTCGGTGCCTTCGCCAGTAGAGGAATGATCCGACTACCGCAATCTGCGACAGCCATCACATGCTTTGTCCCATTAGATAGCAGATGCATTTCAGGACTGGCATCCTCATCTCCCATCGTATAGTTGAGATGACTAAAATAGTTCGCCATGTTAAGCGTCGTCGATCTGGGCCAGAAATGCGTAACGCAACGATGCCCCGGATTTGAATTTTTCGTATTCTAAATACACCGCCTCCAATACTTTTCCTGTCAGACGGAGGGTTGCATCCATTGCATACACCACACTATCGATATCCTGTCGAGTTTTACATGTCCTCCTAATGATATTTTTTACATCGTTAAAATGATCAGCGTCAATGTCCGAATGTGCAATAAAAAAAGTCAGCTGCGATGCTTCTAACATTAATGTGTTGCGTACCTTGGCTATCATCGGATTAATGTAGGCGTAACAATTTTCTGCCCAATAACTATAGCCAAGACGTTGCAATGGATTACCCGTAAGAGAAATCCAATAAAGATAGGCGATCAGTGTTTCCGTTTCTGGCAATGGTCGCGGAATAGTAAACTCAATATCCTTCAGACCAATACTGAGCACATCGTGCAATGCCATTTTCTCGTGACCGACCTCTTCCGCCGCATGCTCATAACAAAACCTGCTATAAACTGAATTACAATTTTCACGGGTCCCAACCAATGCCTGGTTGCGCGCATTATGGCTAGTGTAATGAAAGGTTTCGACCATATAAATCGCATACAATTCTTTCGTCATTTGACCTGACTCAATGGCATTAATAAATCCAGAGGTAGAAAATATTTCTTTCCATACTTGATCTACTTTAACGTCTAGTTCTTTAAAAAAAAAATCAAAGTCGATTTTATTATCATTGGTATTCATCGTGTATTCCATTTAAAAATGTACATTCATTTTGTTATCCTATTCGCTCTATTACCGAGCACAAAATACTTTGACAACTTCCTTCAAGCATCCAATAAGAACCGCTTTTTCTATCCGATAAAATCAATGCAGTTTTATTTATTGAATACAGGCCGAATCGTCCGAACAAACGCTTCTGTGGTGTACGACAAATGGCGACAATTCCGCTATAACCATTTTGCAAACTATACAAAAAGGCAGACGCTATCAACATTTTTGCAATTGCTTTTGAACCGTTATCCGAATCGATAACTAAACGCCCAAATTCAATATGGTTTTTATAACTCTCTCCTTTTTCTTTAAAATAGCCTCCAACTACCAATAATTCAAATGGGTAAGGTGTGGCACGCAAAGTGCCAACAATTTTTGAATCACATTCAACCCAAAAATGTTGACTTCTCTCATCGCACCGATGATTACGCTCATTTTCTTCGCTCACGTCTCCGCATAAATAATCAAGTTTTCGCCCAAAATACTCCCTGTTTCTAAATGCAATTATTTTCCCCATCGGTGCACTCTTGTAGTCTGAAAATTTCACAACGAGATCATCGTGATCAAGAAGAATGGAGGCAACATGATCAGAAAATATTTTTTGTATTTTACAGTTCATTATTTTTTATCGTCTATTTACGGTCGGGAAATTCATGACAATTAATACGAAAATATTAATAATTTTTCTGGATTTAAGATAAAATATTTTTATGGAGAGTAAGTGATAACCGGGCGTATTTACTTGGGAGTTATCTACAAATTATGGTGATTTATCTGGGTAAATTGAGTAATACCCCACCAATAGCAGTCTTTCTTAAAAAATTCTTGATGGTTGCATATGTCAAAGAGGAACTTGACAGAAATAATCTGCTCCGAAATCAATATAGTCATCTGCAATCATCAATAAAAATGCCAACCGAGGTTGGCATTTTTATTGGGAAGTAAGTAAGACTGCATAATTGTTTCGACTAAGACCTGTTAACATTCAACATTTATAAAAACCATAAAGCAGTTCGGACTGAGTAGGCACGAAGTGCCGTATCGAAGAGTCGCCACCGCATGCAACTACTTTGATACGACCTGAAGGGCTACTCAGTACGAATGGTTGTTTATGGACTTTAATGTCAAAACACCCTGATGCAGGACACACACAATGCGCTGCGCTGGTGGAATGCGTTCGGTTTGGTTGAGATACGCGACGGTTAAAAAAAGAAGAGCACCTTTCAAATTAACAACGCCACTGTGAGATACAGCTAAAACCATTGCGGCGGCTGTGGTATCGACCGTGTCGCTCAAAAAGAGGGCATCGTCGCCAAAGTAATGCAAAATATTCATAGTATTTAACAGGCTTTATTACGATTAATCATTATAATTGACAGCAATAATAGTATCCGCTGGAAAACATTCTGCTTGATGTGCTTAGCTTGCTACAGCATGATCAGCGGTATAAAAATAGCAACAATTCGTATTCTATAGGGCTGACTTCTTAGGCGTTATTCGATCCTAATTTTCCCAAGAGTCAATCCAGCGCAAGGACGCTAACTATGTCGGTAAGAGCAGCTCGCGAATGTATTGCACGGCTGTCGTATAAAGTGACCGCGCCGGTCATGTTAGCAATGCTGACGACCCTGCTTCATCCTATCAACGTACGGGCTGAGGATAGCGGTACGCCGATTTTTTCGTTTAACGGTTTCGGCACACTAGGCGCGGCCCATTCCAGCGAACGTAATGCAGACTTCACTTCTAGTAGCCTAAAACCCGGTGGCGCGGGTTATAGCCATCACTGGAGTACCGACGTCGACAGCCTGATAGGTGGTCAGGTCAGTACCGACTTCACGCCACAATGGTCGGCGGTTTTGCAAGTCATTGCGCAACAGAATTACGACAACACCTACCGGCCCCATATCGAATGGGCAAATATCAAATATCAGTTCACGCCAGATTTCAGCGTGCGCATCGGCCGTACTGTGTTGCCAACTTTTCTGCTTTCCGACACCCGCACGCTGGGTTATACCTACCCGTGGGTACGCCCACCGGTCGATCTGTATCACCTCAGTCCGGCCACTACCGGTGATGGTATCGATATCAGCTACCGCCTGCATGTCGGGGATGCGACTAACACGCTGCAAGCTAATCTTGGTAAAAACAACACCGACCTCCCCAATAACGGCGGCGTCTCCCGAGCCAGACATCTATGGGGTATCTCAAACACTACAGACATCGGTGCATTGACCGTGCGCATCGCCTACCAGAAAACCAAGCTCACTGTGGCGGCGGTCGATCCTCTGTTCGCTGCATTCCGGCAGTTCGGCGCGCAAGGCATTGCGCTGGCGAACACATACGATGTGGACGACAAACCCTTTTCACTGCTCGAGATTGGCGCAAGCTACGATCCGGGCAATTGGTTTGTAATGAGTGAATGGGGCAACTTCTCCGGCCACTCCATCATCGGCAAAAATACTGCCTGGTATGTCAGCAGCGGCTATCGGATCGGGACGTTTACACCTTATCTGACCTATTCCAAAGTAAAGTCGGACAACCTCTCGGATCCAGGATTGTCGGTGGCCGCTTTACCTGCTTTTCTGGCGGCACCTGCGAGTAGCCTCAATGCCGTCCTGAATGCCATTTTGAGTATGAAATCTGTGCAAAACACTATTTCCATCGGCGGGCGCTGGGATTTCATGAAAGATACCGACCTCAAACTACAATTCGACCACATCCGTATCAGCAACGGCTCAAAGGGCGTGTTGACCGACATTCAGCCGGGGTTTCAACGCGGCGGCAAGGTCAATTTGTTGAGCGCCACTATTGATTTCGTATTCTGATGAAGCCGACTATGATCTTTATGCACGGCATCGGATTGATACTTATCAGTCTGATGTTCGGTCTGAATGCCGATGCCGCCACAGCCGATATCGTTGCGATAGTCGCGGCTCGGAGTGCCGTAAACACGCTGAGCCAAAATCAAATAGCAGATATTTTTCTGGGCAAAACCAATCACTTCCCGAACGGTGAACAGGCCATACCGTTCGATCAGGTCGAAGGATCGATTGCGCGCGAAGAGTTCTATGCAAAACTTACCGGCAAAACCGCCCCGCAACTGAAAGCCTATTGGTCTAAGCTGATTTTTACCGGACGTGGTCAACCCCCGAAAGATTTCGCCAACAGCAGCGAAGTCAAGAAGCATGTCGTAGCAAACCCGAATGCCATCGGCTATATCGAAAAGAGCATGGTTGATAGCAGTGTCAAAGTAATGCTCGCGCCGTAACTCCCGCAAGTTCGGCTGCCAAAGTTAAGTTCATTTGTACTGACGCGATCGTGAGAGAAAAAAGTAATGCATTTGAACGCTAGTAAGGAGTTTTCCAACAGTAGAGTTAAGCGCTGGTTTAGTCGAACTACCGAGACCAGCCTGCTGTTCCCTGTATTTGCCATTGCGGCATTGGTCGCAATCTGGGGCACTACTCTTCACCTCAACACCATCGAACGCACAGGCGCGCAGCGTGCCGCAGCGGTGTCGAGTCGCGCATTGAGCGAGACT
This sequence comes from Glaciimonas sp. GG7, assembly GCF_052976905.1. Taxonomy (NCBI): domain Bacteria; kingdom Pseudomonadati; phylum Pseudomonadota; class Betaproteobacteria; order Burkholderiales; family Oxalobacteraceae; genus Glaciimonas; species Glaciimonas sp. GG7. Next base: position 148,897 of record NZ_JBRIIQ010000001.1, read on the forward strand.
TACGAGGCGCAAGTTGTACGCGCACTGCGTGAAATCGATCTGACTCTGAAGTCTGTCAAATATGCGTACGAGCTGGGGGGGCGGCCCGACACCTTGCAAGAGCTTAAGACGCGGGCGTTATTGCCGCCCGATCTATTGTTTGTCGTCAGTATTGCGGACCGTCATGGCGATGTTATTGCAAGCACGCGTGCGTACAACACCGACAACAAGATCAACGTGGCGAATCAGGATTACTTCCAGATGGAGCGTGGGGACGATATGTTCTCGGTCGGCCAACCACGAAAAAATCCAGGCAGCGAGGAGTGGTCGCTCTACTTTACCCGCCGCCTGAATGCACCCGATGGGTCTTTTGCAGGGGTAGCGGTCGTGATGGTCGATGCCGCCTATTTTGTCAGCGGTTATGACAGCGCGACATTGGGGGAACACGGTGTGTTGGGTATCTTGGGGACCGATGGCGTATTCCGGGCCAGACGCAGTGGCGAAGCGATATTCGCCAGCGATGTAGTCGATTATGCGTCGGTATTGGCAAGTGTCGCAGTCGATGGTGACGCCGTGGTTTTGACCAATCCCTGGGATGGCGTACGCCGCTATACGAGTGCACGTGCGTTGTATGATTTTCCTTTGACGGTCATCGTCGGCCTGTCTGAAATCGATCAATTAGCGGCGGTCAGGCAGCGCATGCAGGAACACCTGAATTGGGCAGGTTTCAGCAGCATCTTACTCATTTTGGTGGTGGCGGCGTTGGCGCGCTTGAGTCGCCAGCTCAGCGACAGTCGACGACGCGCGCATGAGACGCAATTAGCCCACGCGCAAAGAGTGGAATATCTCGCTTATCACGATGGCCTGACCACCTTGCCCAATCGCAGTCTGTTTAGCAAACTTCTCAATCAGGCGGTCAGCGAGGCGACCCGCTACGATCGACAGCTTGCAGTACTGTTTCTCGATCTCGATCACTTTAAGCAGATTAACGATACGCTCGGACACGAGGCGGGCGACCAACTGTTGCAAGAGGTTGCGCGCAGACTGCGCTCATGTCTGCGCGACAGCGATACCGTCGCGCGTCTCGGAGGTGATGAATTCGTGGTATTGCTGCCTGACCTCAGTGAAGAAATGTACGCGGCCACGGTGGCCCAGAAAATACTAGTGGCGATTGCTAAACAGTTTGTCTTGTCTGGTCAGGAATTTCGTATCACGGCAAGCATTGGTATTTGTATCTATCCAGAAGACGGTATGGATGAGCAGACGCTGATGAAAAACGCCGATATCGCTATGTATCATGCCAAGGAACAAAGCAAAAACAATTTTCAGTTCTACTCCGAGAAACTCAACGTGACGTCGCTTGAGCGACTTACCCTGGAGTTGGGTCTGCGCCATGCGCTGGAGCACAACGAGTATCTCCTGCATTACCAAGCAAAAAAGGAGCTGCGTAGCGGCCTTATCACTGGCGTGGAGGTCTTGCTGCGCTGGCAGCATCCTGAGCTTGGGATGCTGCTACCAATGCAATTTGTCCCTATCGCTGAGGAAACCGGTCTTATTGTACCAATCGGCAAGTGGGTGTTAAAGACCGCTTGTGAGCAAAGTGTGGCATGGCGAAAACAAGGATTACCGGATTTGAGCATCGCCATCAATCTGACCGAACGCCAATTTTTCGATGACCATCTGCTGGCCGATATTGCCGCGATACTGCATGTCACTGGTATGCAGCCAAGTCTGCTTGAATTAGAAATCAATGAGGGTGTGTTGCTGCGCAATGCCGACAGAGCGCTACGGGTATTGATTAAGTTAAAGGCGATGAATGTACGGATCGCGGTCGATGATTTCGGTGTCGGCTACTCTTCCCTCACCACACTCAAACAATTCCCGCTCGATACCGTCAAGATTCATCGTTCGTTTATCCGCGATGCAAGCAGCGTCTCGGAAGACAAAGCCCTGACTGAAGCGATTATGGCGATGGGTCGAACGCTGAGCCTGACGGTCGTCGCGCAAGGGGTGGAAACCAAAGAGCAAGCCGATTTCTTAGACGATTATGTGTGCGACGAAATTCAGGGATTTTATTTCAACAAGCCGCTCTCGGCAGCGCAGTTTGCAGCTGCATTGCTTGAGGACAGTGCACAGGACCAGATGATCAGTGCAGATATCAGCGATTAGCAGAATCCCCTAAGTCCAACAGGCTGCCAGGGCGTATCGACATATACAGTTTGTGAAGCACCCTAAGCCCGTTCGGACTGAGTAGGCACAAAGTGCCGTATCGAAGATGTACCGAGGCATGCAACTACTTCGATACGCCCTGTCGGGCTACTCAGTACGAACGGTTTTTTGGAATTTAAATGTCAACACGCCCTCGTGTTCTGCTTTTCAGATAAATTTTATTTCCATCATTGCAAGCGCTCGCGTGCTATCAACGCCAGCAGCGTATCCATCCGACTCCCCTCGCAAGCAATCGCCAATCCATCTGCAAATATCGGCGCGGTGAGATTAGTCAATACCGTGCCACTCGGCATTTCGATGGCGAGCCGTGCACCGCGCTCCCAGGCTAATCTGACTGTCTCGGACCAATGCACCTGGTGCGCCATATTGGTCGCCAGATCGAAGGCGATCAGTGCGGGATCGAACAATGCGCGGGCGGCGCTGGCGCTGAGATATGTGGCGCGAGGCCGGTTGAGTTTGATGTGTGAAAAGTCTTCTTGCATAGTCTGCGCTGCTGCGTCAAATAGCGCGCAATGTGAAGGTACATTGACCGATAACCGGGTCGCTTTGGTGGCGCCCGATGCCAGCGCCAACGACATGACTGCCTGCAGTGCGGCCTCTGATCCGGAGATCGCAATTTGCTTTGGCCCATTCAGATTGGCGATATATACCGGGGTCGCCGTTGTATGGTGTTGTTCGATTAGTAGGGCCAATTGATAACGGTCCAGGCCGCTGATGGCGGCCATGCCGTAACCATGTGGATAGGCGCTCTCCATCAATTGTCCGCGCCGCTGCACCAGACGTAGCGCATCGCCGTAGTCCAATGCTCCGGCAATGACCGCGGCTGGATAAGCGCCTATCGACAGACCGGCGACCATGTCGGGAGATGCGCTATTGGCGGCAAAAACACGTGCCATGGCAACGCCTGCGATGAGCAGACAAAGTTGCACGGCATAGGTGGATGTCAGTGCTGCGGCGGTATCGAGCAGCAATACGTCGGTACCAATGATGCTGCTGGCCTCATCGATTGTGCGTGATACTTCCGGTGTCTGCGGTAGCGCGTGCAGCATGCCGGGGCGTTGTGCGCCTTGGCCGGGGAACGTGAATAGGATACTCATAGTGTGCTGCTTTTGTGGATATCGGCCCATGGGTCGGCGGTCAGAATCGGGCCGGTGTCGGTCTTTAGCAATACTGTCTTACGACCGCTTTCCCACTCTGCAAAAGCGAAGCCGCCGTAGCCGGTATCGATTTGGATATCTATGTGGCATAACGATGATGCGCGTATGGCTTTCAGTGCGGCGTATTGATCGGCTGACAAGGGAATGCTCGCTCGCACTAGCAGGTCGAGATCACTTTCTGCTCGTATGACCGGCAGGCCGCTTGCCAGCGCAAAACCTGTGCTGCCGGTCGGGCCCCAGCACAGGCCGGTTGCTGAGAGGTCGGCGGCTATGGTGGAGAGCGCTTTTATTGCTGGGAATATCGACCATTGGGGGTGAATATTCCATGCCTGGGTTTGTACCAGCGATTCCGGGGATACTGATTGCGTTATGGCGTCCGTTGGTAGCAGGGCTTTAAAACGGTCGCTGCGGGTTTTTCCGCGTAGGCCTACTGGTAGGTGATGTGGATTTTCAACTTTCTCGCGACGGATTACTACCGGGGCTTTGGTTAGCCATTCGGCGCTGACCCAGGGTGGTAATGGCTGGTCTGCGATGAGCTTATCGAGGCGCGTTATCCATAGCAGATCGTGTGGACATGGAATCGTTTTATTATCGTCGGGTTGAAAATTTTTAGGCATCGCAAGATGGGGTCGATGGTTTTTGTTTAGTGGACGATTTTCGGTTGTGGATGATACTTATCGGTAGTGATCCGGCGGTCGGCCACGCACTTATTTGCTTCGATCAACCTAAAAAGTAGCAAAGAGATAAATATGATACGCCACGAATCAGCAATAGTCGTCATCAGTAGCGATCCGGAATCAGTTGAATGGAAATCTGCGCTTGCCAATAAAAATAAGAAAAGCGACGCATCAGCGTCGCTTTTCCGGGTGCATGGAAAAACCTCCAATAAACTGGGGTCGTCCGCCTGCAATTTACTTCTTCAGCACTTTCACAATATCAACTATTTAGGAACAATATTGACAATGTGTGAAGGTGTTATTGCCCATTTTCGGTCTGAGAATGTTGCTTTAACCCCAATAGAATATTTTCCCACTGGCAAGGTTGACAGATCCAATTGCTCTAGCGAGCCGCTTAAAGCTACGTTGTAACGGCTATTGAACACCATCCATTTGTAAATGGGCGCACTGCCATCAGCATTGGTCTGGTTTACTTTTGCTGTCAGACTGCCGGTTCCTTGCTTGAAGGAGGTTGGGCCGCTGATAGTGACCTTTGGCTCTGCGTAACTTTTGCTCTTAATCTCAAACTCGCGCGACTGCTTACTTGCGCTGCGTGACCCGTCCGGAGATGAAGCGTGCGCCACAGCGATATATTTTCCTGCCGCCAGAGTCGATAGATCGAGTTGCTGCCCTGTCGCTTGCAAGACCTCTTTGCCGCCATTGAAATTACGAACATTCCAACGGTAAGTTAATGCGCTGCCACTCGTCGCCTGAGCAAAGTTTGTTTCCGCAGTCAAATACATCTTTTGCCCCTGATCAATAGACTTAGGGCCGGTCACAGTCATACTTGGGTGTGCAACATTGATTTTGATCCTCGCGGTCGATTGCTTGCCATCTTTGCCGGTAACAGTGAGCTCATAAAAATGCCCAGTCGAACTAATCGCAGTACTTCTGGGGACAACGAACTCAGCTATCGCAGAGTTGCCTTTACGGACTGGAAAAGGATTGCCGGGCATACTTTTCCATTGATAGGTCGCAGCATTCTTACTTTGGCTACCATCCAATTTATAGGTGCGAGAGTTATCAGATGTTGAAATAAGATTGAGATCGCTACCAACGATAGCCTCAGGGGCTAGCGGAACTTCGTTTTCTTCCTCGGGATCTGGTGACTCACCATTCAAAAGCTGCTCACACTGATCCTTCGACAAATTGACACCACATGTTTTATAAATAGCTTCACGTCTTTCTTTATCTGTATAAATACTATCAATACTATGCCCCTGACCTTCATTGAGCGCATTGACTGTATGTCCCAGATAATCCTGCTCAACGGTCCAGACAAAAACGCCTCCAAGCCCATTGTCTTTCGCGTATTTCGCTTTCATATAGGCTGTACGTGGCGTGTCAATACTGAAATAGACCTTGGATTTTGCATTGTAGAAATAATCTGCGTTATAGCCTGGATCAGTATATAAATTGAAGCCATTTTTACCCTTCAGATCAGCATCGACAAGATTTCCAAAGAGATCATAGCCTTCTAATACCGTTGCCTCGTAGGTGCCGAATACCTGTGTAGCGGTCACTCCGGTCGCAGAAGAAGGATCATTCATATCAGAAATCGTTCCCTGTTTACCACGCGAATAATTAGCGACACCCAGAACGATCTTGTGCTTTGGAACACCCGCCTCTGCCAGTAATTTAATCGCATTAACTGCACTGTTGGCTCCGTCTGGAGATCCCTCAGGCACCACAAGGTTGGAATGATGACCGAGATTAGTCGACCAGGCACCCCAGTAGTCATAATTCATCAGGTAAATGTTATCCAGCGCTTCACCTAGCTTGACGTAATTTTTAGCACCAACCAAGTCAATGTACTGCTTGGTTGCACCCACGGCACTTGAAATCTTGATATTTTTTGCCAACACAGACTTGAGTTCATTTACCAATAGAACAAAATTATCACCATCGATCGCACCAGAAGTTATACCTGACTCTCCACCATGACCTGGGAATTCCCAATCAACATCGACTCCATCGAGTTGCCACTTTTTGACAAAATCATTCACAGAATTAATGAATATTGCGCGACTTTCCGGATTCGCCGCCATACGGTGAAAGGGCTCAGAAAGTGTCCAGCCACCAATACTGACGGAAATTTTCAGATCTTTATTTTGCTGCTTCATCCAGTGCAACTGCCCCATCAATCCACGCGTATTACCAAGGTTGAGAGCTTTATAATTTTCTGGTGAGACACCATCGTATGCGCTAATCCAATTCTGCTTTTTTTGTCTGTCGCTAATCGCACTCTGGAATCCTGCATAAAGATCCAAAGGTACGATTTGAAATTCTTTCAGCCCTAATTCTGTACAGGCCTTTGCGACAACACCTGCTTTACTACCTTTATCGCCACAAATACCGAGAAACGAATAGACCAGATGGTTATAGGCAGTCGGCTCTAAGGTTTCCAGATCAAACTTGCGATCATATTGCGACCATTCTGAAACATATCCACCCACGATATCGTTACTGTGCCGGCTAAGCACCGGTTCAGCATCCATTTTTTTCTGAGCATTCTTCGGTATGACAACCGTAGTCAGTCCGGATGTGCTGTTCGCATAATCGAAGACGGGTGCTGCAGCCATGGTCTGGCCGGTTATTACGAATAGCATCAAGCCAGATAAAGATGCGGACAATACAGTCCGTCGCATCATTGATTTTTTCATATTTTTTTATCCAATAAAAATGTTGATAAAGGTTCATTCCAAAACACAGGTGGATTGGATATTGAATACATCTGTGCTGTGCATTTCTCACCCGGCACATTCAAGCGCTGCATCAACTGTGCAATCGGAGTTCCAAAGATGTTTTCAATTACCGCACTCATCTGAAGCAAGGAGTGTAGGGATGTAGGGAAAGGCGAAACATCAGAGGTATCTCATTTGTAAAGAAGATTTATCTAAAATTGACAGAGAAAAAGTCTCTATTGAGATGGCAGGCTAAACGCCAGTCCGGCGAATTTCTATAAGATTGTTCTGACAGAGATGACGAAATTTCAGTAAGTAAAGCGCGCAATACATCTGCATATACCGCGCTTGCAATAGCGAGCGACTTGGCGCAACTAACAGATTAATGTAACGCCGAAAATTGATATCCGTTCACAAAAAAAAAGGCTGCAGATAAAAATCTGCAACCTTTTTTTTGACATTTTGACGTTTTGACTATTTCGTGAAAATCAATATTTTTCCATAGAAATTTCTATCTTTTAATAGAGAAAAATCAGCAATAAAACCAAGCGGTTTCTCATATTTTTCATCACATTAAATTTCTATAATCGCAGCGCTGAAACTAACTTAGCGCTAGCGTTTAGCTTATTTCAGATGTCCCAATATTTTCCGCCCACGACACACAATCGGCACTACTGATTACTAGTCTAATTCTAATTAGAAAAAGATAGTCGCCCATTCAAAAAATACAGGAAGCGATAACCAATGAAATTTCGAAATAACATCCCTTTCGCTGGGTCTCTGGGTCTGGTCGCCATCATGGCCGTTCTGACAAATACCGCCACTGCAACAGAAAGTAACCTTGAAATCAAACAACCAAAATGGGCCTTTGACACAAATATTAAAAATTCGAATTTAGTTAAACCTCCTACTGGCCATGACCGGCTGAGTATCCAGACTCTCGGTGTCGGAATCGATAGTGAAGGCAAAATTCATGCTGGACTATGGGGCACGATGCTGCATGTACCACCAAATAAGGGCAGTATGTTTGGCCAACTAATTGACTATGGCACAAGCGGTGGCATAGGCAATTCCTATACGACTATTTCAGATCAAGCGGGGTCAGCTCCTGTCTTTGATGAAAAAAATCAACGCGCCTATTTCACCACGATGAGTAAATCATTAATCGCCGTACCAATTAATGTTGTTGGTGCAACGGTTTTATGGAAAAGTCCTGAACTCGATGATGGCCGACTCAGCATGCCCGCGCTCAGCCAAGATGGTGAAACCATTTATCTGCAAGGCTGTAAAGACCCTAAGGGAGACAAAAAAGGGACACCTGTCTTCTACGCATTCTCATCAAGCGGAGATCAAAAGTGGCGTGTAGAAGGAGTTCCCGGTGCCAATATGTGCGATCCGGATATCACCCCCTATGCACCGGTTATTGACGAACAAGGACGCCCCTACTTTACCAACTACATACCGGAATTTTTCAACAATAAAAACGCGCGAGCAATTGAAACCGTTTTTGAAAATACAGAAGGAAAAATAGAACGTACCGGCGCACTCGAAGCCTATGTTGCAGCTGGTGTTCCCGCCATTCTCAATAATCGCTTATATTTTTTGGGAACGACGTATAAAAAAGAGGATGGCTTACTCATAGCGGCACTCCAGTCAGCTCCTGCTGGGGTGACACTTGGCAAGCAGGTCACCACACATGTTGAGTTCGGAAACTTTGTTGGTGTAGCGAAAAAGAATGCCATGCAATCCCCGGTAATTGCAGGCAATACCGCTTATATGGTTGACCCCTATCGCGGTACCGTTTATGCCTTCGCCCTGAACCAGGAAGACCCCACCGGAAAAGCCACCAAACTATGGGAGTTCAAGCCCGCTGAATTACTACCACCCAGCGCCTCTATCGCCGCCAACGTCAGCGTGACGGTCAGCAAAAATGGCATCGTTTATGTCACCGCCGGACGTCATTTGCATGCATTAGACAGCAATGGCAAAGAGCAATGGCGCTATCAATACGAGGCAATTACGGATGAAAACCTCGCTAAAACTTCTGTGGAGATTGGTGCAGGTATTCGTACAGTCAACCTGGGAAAACATGGCGAGGTATACGCCACAGCATGCAAAGATAACAGCGACAAATGCGGCCTACTTGCTTTCGACGGTGACGGCAGTCCATTGGCGGCTCCTTGGGGCAAGGTCGGTGGCAATGCTGCGAATACGGGACATGAGTCCGAGAAGGAAGAGGTGGTCCCTGAGTTGACTATTGATGCAAAACTCGAAGGGCCTGCCAGCTTAACGTACGGTAGTTCCGTGAACCTGTCTGCGGCAAACTCCAGCGCATCAAATGGTGCTCAATTACGCTATGAATGGATTATTCCTGGAAACCTGAGATACAAGGCAGTTGGGAGCTTGATTAACATCTCGTCCCCTAATCCGTCAGAAGATACCCCCATCACCGTCCAGGTAAAAGTCAGTAGCGGTGGCAAGACAGAGACGGTCAGTCACACATTGACAGCATTGAAGCGGGCGTACCCGCTTCAGGCAAGGCTGGAAGGACCATTTGCATGGTCCATTATTCATGCCGATCAGTTGGTGGTCTTGTCTGCAGAGAAATCGACAGGTAACAATTTAAGCTACAAATGGAGCCTTCCAGAAGGTCTTCATGTCACGGTAACCGGTGGCAAGATAGTCTTTCTCGCCCCAGCATTGGCACAAGATACTGCGTTCACCTTCAAGGTGATTGTTAGCGACGGACAAAAAACCGATACGCTAATGCGTACCTTGAACGTGAAAAAACAGGTGTATGCACCCAATACGCAGACGGAAGGTCCGGCTACCGTCGATTCTGGTGAGCAGGTGCAGTTGTCTGCTTCTCAGCGCAACTTGAATGTAGTCGCCCCATTGGAATACTTCTGGATCATTCCCCGCAACGTTACTAAGTTTAAAAGAAATGGTGCAAATCTGACCTTTACTGCTCCCAATGTAAAAACCAACACCACTATCACCCTCAAGCTACGTGTGCGCAGTAATAGTGGGCATGAGCAGACAGTCGATCACATTGTAAAAGTGCTCAAGAAATAAGCTGCAACCAGACGGCCCCTGTGCATTAGGATTGGTTTCCATGCATCCAAAAAGCGACGCTGATGCGTCGCTTTTTTAGTCCCTCCGACACAATTACCCGCCCTACCCCATCACCGCTTTAGTCGCAAAAAATAATACCGACGGCCCTAGCAGGCAACCGATCCCGGTATGAAATGTCGCCACCAACGCGCCGTAGGGGACCAGACGTCGATCGGTTGCCGCTAGTCCGGCCGAGACGCCGCTGACGGTCCCTGCCAGACCACCGAATACCATCGCTGACCTGGGCGTCTTCAGTCCCAGAAAACGGGCAGCAAGGGGAGTGCCGACCATCACCATAATCGATTTCAACAAACCGGTGGCGATGCTTAAGGCCATCACGTCAGAGCTGGCACCTATCGCGGCTCCCGTTACTGGTCCGACGATGTAGGTAATCGCGCCGGCACCTATCGTCGTCATGCTTACTACGTCTGAATAACCGAAAGCATAGGCTACGCTGGCGCCGACGATAAACGGCACTACGGTGCCTAGCAGAAGCGCTATTACGCCGATCAATCCGGCTTTGCGCGCCTCGGTGGCCTGTACTTCAAATGCGGTGGCAACGATCGCAAAATCGCGTAGCATTGCGCCGCCCATAAGGCCGATGCCGCCGAATAATGAGATATCGGCTAAGCCTTTTTGGCCGCCGCTATGAATGCCGCCCCAGTACGCCAATATCAGGCCGATCAAAATCGCAAACGCTGAGCCGTGGACGCGGCCTAAGGTCAGGTACCGTGAAAGATAACTTGATACGAAGACGACAACGCCGACGATGGCAAAGGCGGCGACCAAGCCGTTTTGTAACGCGGCTTTTTCAAAAATTTCTAGCATGATGTTTTCCCGTTTAAGCTACTGGCACTGGATCGGCTGCGAACGGATCTTCCGTCGTTGCAGGTTCCATGCGATTGATCAAGGCGATACAGCAGGCGCACAGGACTACCGAACCTAATGCTGCCAATAGCGCTACCGGTCCGCCGCGTAATGCTGCAACGACATTTTGCTGGGCCGCCATGGCGACAACTACCGGGATGTACATCGCAGCCCAGAAACCGACGCCTGCTTCGGTCGGCTTCGGTAACAAGCCACGCGGTTGCATGTAAAGCCGGGCAAAAATAAGTAGCAGCATGGCGATACCGACACCGCCAACGTTGGTTTTGACGCCGATCAAATGGCCTAACAAATCGCCTAAAAATATACCTAGTAAATGGCAGATCGCCAGTAAAGCGGTTCCGTAAATAATCATGCTTGTCTCCTATGAGGATTTCAGTATTTGTCTGAAGGTGTTTTAGCTTTATCGCTAATTTTTTATATACGATCTGGCTCGTTATACCAGTGACAGTTGCTCCTTCCACTGCGCACGCAACATCGTGCGCACTTTGGCTGAAGCCTGCCGATTCTCCGCACCCAAACGACTGCGCAAGTCGCGCACCGGATCGGCCGCAATATCCACCAGCGCGGCGTGCAAACTGCTGCGCACGGTCTCAAGCTCGGTCGCGCCCGGCATATCTGGATGCGCCAACGTCAGGGATTGCCATAACAGACCCAACGACGCATAACTCTTAATGTCATAAGCCATCGGTGCAATTTTTGCCGCGAACGCTTCCATGGCTTCCACCGAACGCAATGTAATCCGTGCCGCCGATGCCTTGCCCATGGCATGCACCATCACTTCAGGATCATTGATGGCAATCAAACGATTAGCTTGATAACCATGCGCCAGAAATGCACCTGACATCGCCTTGCCAACGATCAAGCCGATCACCGGATGACCGGCCAGTCGCGCACTGGCGTAGGCATCGGCAGCACCGGCTAACGCCTGATGAATCCCGTAGCCTTCTTCGCGGCGGCCATAGGCCTGACTGGCGACATCGATCACGGCGACTATCGGGGTTTTGTTATCGCTGGCATGGTCCGCGGTAATCACCTCTTGTACCGCCCGCGCCAACTGCCAACCTTCGACTAAACCGATTTCGCCGTTGCGCACGCGGGGGAACCGGTTCTCAGGGTCAGGAACCACGGCGATATAACGCGCCGGTCGCCCTGCCAGATCAGCATCTACTACCAATACCGACGCCGCATAACCGGGATGGTGCGGCGCGTTGCCGGTCAGCGCTGCAAACCAGATGGCACCACGACTTTCAATAGCTACGCTCATGATGACAACCCTTTCTGATAAATACTGCGCACCATCTCTGGCGTCGCTTGCACGCTGGCATCGACATGATCCAGACAAGCCAGAAATTGCTGCGACTGTTGACTGCGATGCTTAGTCGGCACGCCGCGCAAGATACATTCACGCATCGTCGTGCGCATCAACGCACTATCGTCCTCGATACAGGCATCGGCAAGACCAGACGCAAAGCGTTGTTCACCACCGGTGAAACGCCAGATGAATGGCCGATCGCGTGAGTCGTACTCGGCAACGCCAGCTTCTTGCTCGATCACCGCAGGGCCATTCAATCCCACTCTGGCCTCTTTTGTGACGACCAGATAACTGCACAAAGCTGCCGCAATCGACATCCCGCCAAAACAACCGACCGTCCCCGCTGAAATGCCGATGACCGGCTGATAGCGGCGCAAATCAACAATCGCCGCATGAATATCGGCAATCGCAGCCAGTCCCAGATTGGCCTCCTGCAAACGCACGCCGCCGGTTTCAAACAACATCACAGCGCCCGTTGGAATGCCATTGCGATTATCTTCGGCCGCCAGTTCCAGCGCCCCGGCAATCTTGGCCCCGCCCACTTCGCCCAGACTGCCGCCCTGAAACGCCCCTTCAATCGCCAGCACCACATAGGGCTGACCGTCGAAAGTACCTTTGGCCACCACCACGCCATCGTCCGACTGGGTGACCACGCCCTGCATCGCCAGCCAGGGGGAATGCATCCGGTCAAACGGACCGATCAACTCACGCATCGAACCGGGGTCAAGTAAGGCCTGCGCCCTGCTACGTGCGGACAGCTCAATGAAGCTCTCGCGCTGGAGTAATTGTTCTGTGTTCATCGCCTATGCCCCCTCAACAGTTGCAGCGTTGGCGACACCGAGCTCTTCAAATGCTTGCTCAATACGCATACGCACCACGCCCGGCGTGGCACCGAAGTCGTTAATCTCCATCTGCATAGCTGGTAATAATGCGGCTGTAAAAATGCGGCGTAATAATGCTTCCCATACGCTGGCCATGCCGTCTACAGAAGTGTTGACCTGTATCTTTGTGATCCCTGCTGTGTGCGGCTCAACCAATACTTCCAAGTCACCAGAACCGACTACGCCGGTTAATACACGGTCTGTCGCCGGTGGGCCTGCTACGAATTCATACGAAATCTTTTCCATCGTTGTCTCTCTTTATTTATCCAGTTGATCAAGGAATAAGGTTGCCGCCAACAAATCCGCAGCCCCGCCCGGCGATACATGGCGCGCCAGCAAGTCATCCTCAAAATGCTGCAAAGCAATTTTTCCCTGCACGCTTGCGGCGCCGCCCAATGCCAACACTTGCTGCGCACCGGCTTGCACCGCATCCAACGCAGCGACACCACCGCGAGACAGCACGCAGGTATCATCGAGCTCGGCGATGATGGACAGCAAAGCGTTGAGGCGTGCCGCGCTCTCGCTATCGCCGCGTGCACGGCTAAGAAACAACTGTGGTAGCGCCACCTTTATTACGTGCGGAAAACCTGCTTGCGCCTGTGCCTTTGCACCGCCAACGCCATAGGTCTGGCAAGCACGTTCGCCGTTATTTCCAGTCATAACAGGCGCAAACCGGTCCTGACAACGTGCCAGCAACGCCGCGCGCTTAGTGACAGCGCTAGCACCCAATGCATGCTGATTTTGTGCCGCCGCGCTGACCAGCAAACCCAATGCCCAGATCGCCCCGCGATGCGTATTAACGCCGCCGGTCGCGGCCATCATTGTGGCTTCGCCTTCGCGTCCGATCCGACCGATAGACTCACGTAATAGCATGACGTCTGCAATAGTCTGCCCGGCTGCCGCCATCGCATAAAAAGTCGGATGCAAGACCCACGCCGAATGGCACATCAAACTCCAGTTCAAATCACGATGCGCGCCGCGGCTGCGCATATCGACCAGACCGGGTTTGGGTGTCAGCGTGACTTCATCGATCAAGGCCGCAACCGCCCTGTCGGCTAAATGTTCGGCAAATGAGATTGCTACGGTCTTGACAGTACATTCAACGTCCGCAACGGCCATCATCACCAGCTCCTGAATTTTGCTGGCGGCTCGTATAAGCCATCCGACCAGGTCACCAGATCGGCCACACTCTTAGCTGCGAGTAGCGAACGCGTGGCTTCGTTGCGATTGACGCCCATATCCTCAGGCAAGGCGATCAGGCCATCCTTGCGTAATTTGGCAGTCGTTGCCGGATCGTGATGCATGCCAATCGGCGTCACACCGGCGACCGCAGCGATCATCAATTTACGTTCTTCCAGCGAGCGGGCCTTGTACAAATAAGCGATCCCCTCCTCCGTCAATACGTGGGTCACGTCGTCGCCATAAATCATGATGGGCGCAAGTGGCATGCCGGATTCTTTACCAACAGCCACCGCATCGAGGGTTTCAACAATGGTCGGCTGACCGCCGCTCTGAAAGGTTTCGACCATTTGCACGACGAGTTTTTTGCCACGCGCTAACGGATCATCGGTCTCAATCAAATCCAGCCACGCCGGCGTCGGATGACGCCGACCGCCCGGATCGTGACCCATATTGGGCGCGCCGCCAAAGCCGCTTAACCGTCCCCGCGTGACGGTGGACGAATTGCCGAGGCCATCCATCTGCAAGGTCGAGCCGATAAACAAATCGACCGCATATTGCCCTGCCAACTGACACAGCGCCCGGTTAGACCGCATCGATCCATCCTTGCCGGTAAAAAACACATCGGGCCGTGCCGCGACATAATTTTCCATCCCCAGCTCACCGCCAAAACAATGCACGCTCTCGACCCAGCCGGACTCAATCGCGGGGATCAAAGTCGGATGCGGATTGAGGGTCCAGTTTTTACAAATTTTGCCTTTGAGGCCGAGTTTTTCGCCGTAGGTTGGCAAGATCAGTTCGATCGCAGCCGTATTAAAGCCGATCCCATGATTCAGGGATTGCACTTGATGGCGCTCATACACGCCCCGGATCGCCATCATCGCCATCAGTACATGCACCGGCTTAATCAGGCGCGGATCGCGGGTAAATAGCGGCTCAAGAAAAAATGGTTTATCGGCCTGGACCACAAAATCTATCCATGAACCAGGAATATCCACACGCGGCAGATCGGCAGGATCATCGACGATTTCATTGACCTGGGCGATCACGATACCGTCCCGGAAAGCCGCCGCCTCCACCAAGGCCGGGGTGTCTTCGGTACTCGATCCGGTGTACAAATTGCCCTGACGATCCGCTTTAAAACCGGCCACCAGGACGACATTCGGGGTCAGATCGACATACAGTCGTCCATACAATTCAACGTAAGTATGGATCGCGCCGACTTCTAAAACACCGTCTTGCAATAGCTGGGATATCCGCAAACTTTGTGCACCGGCAAACGCAAAATCAAGTTTGCGGGCAATGCCACGCTCAAACAAATCCAGATGCTCGGGGAGACTGACGCTGGGCATAATCAAATGCAGATTGTTCACCTTGGCGGGATCAACTTGCACCAGCGAGCGCGACAGAAAATCGGCCTGCTTTTGGTTATTACCTTCCAGCACCACCCTATCCCCGGAGGAAATCAGGATTTGCAAGGCCGCGACGATATCGGCGCTGCGCAACACCGGGCCATCGGCCAGATGCGCCACCGAGGCTAAGCGCCGCTGCTTTTCAGTGCGGCGTTTGCTCCACTTCGGATCAAGCGGGCGCTTGGGGGTTTGTTGAGCTTGCATCTCTACTCCGGTATTGAATCATGGTGCGAATGACATTAAACCAACCACGCTACACTTCAATCAACCTTAACGTCGCATTATTACTTTGAGAGTAATGATTCCGCGCTAATATGCAATACTCAGGATGGCATATAAACACCAAAAATACATGAATTAAAACGGAGAAGATATGGCCATCGACGATGCAATCACGCTCAAGAAACTGGAAGTATTTCTGGCGTTCATGAAACTCAACAACATGGCACGCGTATCCGAAATGCTGGGACAAAGTATCGTCAGCGTGCATCGTTCGTTGCATTCATTGGAAGAAGCGATGCGCTGCCCGCTGTTCAAGCGCGAAGGCCGCAGCCTGATTCCGCTGCAAGCGGCCTACACCTTTGCCGACTACGCGCAACGAGCCAGAAATGCCTGCGAAGAAGGCGTACAAAAAGTACAGGAAGCCGCCGGATTTAATGCCAAACGTCTCAAGATCGGCTCGCTTTATTCCCTCACACTGCGTTGTATTCCGCAATTGATGATCGGGTTAAAACTACGCAAACCAGCGCTTGATATCGATCTCACGCTAGGCTCGAATCGCGATCTGATACAGCAACTTGAGGATGGACGGCTAGACGCCATCGTGATCGGTTTGCACGAAGAAAACGATTTGAACGATCCGGAAACCCATCAAGCCTTAATCGCCGTGCCGCTCTTTGATGACGACGTATTCTTAGCCGCGCCGCTGAACTCTCCCTACGCAGGCAAGAAATCCATCGACTTGCCGGACTTACGGAACGAAAAATTCGCCACCCTGAAAGAAGGCTTTGTAACCTCACAAGACTTTGCGCTCTGTTTTGAGAAAGCTGGCTTTGCACCCGACATCAGCATGCGCGTGCAAGATATTTTTTCGCTCATCAATCTGGTCAGCGGCGGTATCGGCTACAGCCTGCTACCGGGCCGCGTGGGCAAATTCAGCGCGCACATCGAACTCATTCCGCTTGCATCGAAATATGGTGCGCGACAACGGATTACGTTGCTGCTACCGAAAGCGCGGGAGCGGGACCCTAATTTGTTGGCACTGGCGGCGGAGTGTCGGATGTATGGGAGGCATGATGGGAAGAGTGCGGGTTTTTTGTGATGGGCCGAGATGAGCGCAACAAAATCAGAGGCAGCGTGATGCACAGGATCAACTTAATCTCTACATCTCCATAAAAAAATAGCCAGTAATTTTATATAATTACTGGCTATTTTTAGGAACTCAGAATGACGATAATAACGATTATCGTTACCAGTCAATTTCCATAGAAAGAAACAACTGCTCTAAAGCGCTCATGAATAACACTTCATCAGGATTTTTTGGATCTGCACTATAAATATCAGCTGCAAATATCCTACCTTCCTTCCCGAAGTAAAAGGACTTTTCAATCTTTTTTAAAACACCCATATCACTCACCCAACGGTGGCTCAAAACAGTGGTTGTTCCAGTCACACTAATATTTTGATAAATTGAAAAAAAATGACGCAATCCTTTTTTTTCAAATTGCTTAATATATTCCTCATCATAAAAATTTAAATCAGTAATCCACTGGATTTGTGAAACGTCAACTTTTGTTTTTATATTACCTTTTTTATTTGTTACGATAAATCCATATTTACACGTATAAGGATCACCTTGTTTTTCAATTAATTTTTTATTAAACAATGTAGGAATATAAAATTTTAAATTTCCACCACAGTAGGAAAATTTCTCCTCTTCAGCAGCATGAACTGAGAAGCTTTGGATAATCAGAAATAATATTAAAAATAATGCCTTATTCATTTTTTATTACTCTCACTTGAGACAGGCTTAAAATTCATCGAAGGCGTTACCGCATCATTAAGAACATACCAGGCATGCTCAAAACACGGCCAACGAATGTCCTTAAAATGTTTACCTCCGGGATTAACACATTTTGTCACCTGAAAAGTCGCCTCTTCAGTAACGCCCAGATCAGCCCAGTAACTAATCCCTGCCTTTCCATATAAAACATACTCGTTCTTCGCCCCATATCTATATCGCTGCTTCGATACCCAGAAAAACCCACTGGCATCGCACGTCAGATTGGCATCCGTAGTTAGTAACTCGACATCTTCATCCAACAAATAAAACCTTCCTTTATATTTACCGTAATGAGTGTAATTCTCACGTCCAGTAAGTTGAAGTAGGCCGCGTCCTTTGAAACGCTTACCATCCCCCTTTAAAGTATTCCCTAATTTATTAGTTTTATTTGCAACAGGTTCGTACATATCAAAGTAACTATCTTTGCCGAGTTCCACCATATATGTCAGACGAGCTGTTTCCGCCGCTAGTTGTCCAAAAAGATGCGCGATCCGATGGGTCTGAGTAATCCCATATTTGCGCATAGCTCTTTGTAGTGCTGGAGACAGATTGGCGGGACGCTTATCCGCGGCAGAGCGGAGGCGAGTTTTTATATCTGTACGCAAGATAGGTGCACTCTCTTTGCCATTCTTATCAAAAACAGTCTCTCGCACCACCCGCACCACCTCCTCCTCACTCAACCACCCGCAATTCCTAAAGTGCCGAATAAACTCCCCCGGATGAAAATGCCATTGCGCTTGCCTGAATGCATCAGGCAGATTCGCCACGCTCATCGCAATGAGGTGGTGTTTTACTTTTTCCCAGTTTTCATCCGTGAGTTGAAACTCTTTTTGTATGAAGGCGTAACGTTTGAGTATGCCGTCCTGATCCCATTCGAACGGAAATTTGCAAATAGTCCGGGCTAGTTTAGGCAGTACGTCTTTATGGCCGATGCGTTTAGCGAGTTTGGTGCGATCGAGGATGCTTTCGGGATTGGTCGGGTCGCGGATCAGGCATTTCAGATCGACTGAGTCACAACGTTGATCGTCGACTTTAGCGTCGTCGCCGAAACAGTTCCAACCAAACTGCGGCAGAAAATCGGCATCGCTGAATTGATAACTGCTGGGGGTATTGAGATCGGCCCAATACTCTTTGCCGTCTGGCGTCATGATTTTTCGCCAGTGAACGGCTTCTCGTGGCAACGGATCGGTGCCGAGATTGCGGCCGAAGCGCAGGAGTTCGTACCAGCCGCTGGGGGTGGAGTCGGTGACATCGTACTTACGGAGGCTGGCGTGGCGCTTGTTGGCTTCATTGAAGAGGTCGTATTCGGCATCCTTGTCCTCGCGCTGGTGCAGGATTTGTCCGTTGACGTGGTAGCTGGTGATGGTGCAACTACCGGGGGCGACGTGGTAATCGAGTGAGACCCATAGCGGTTTACCGAGAAGCGGACCGGGACTATGGATGCTGCCGCGGAGATGGTGCGTTGGCGGCTTGGCCCGAATCGGCGTGGTGTCGGGCAGGTAAATATAGACCTTACCAAAGACACTGTCGGTGCGACCGTTGTCAGTCGGGGCGGACTTCGGATCGGTCCAGAGCGGAACACGTCCGATGATGGTTTGCAGATTGGCAGCGTCGCAGCAAATACCGAGTTCGAGTTGACCGCTATGTCCGTATATTTGCCCGGGTTGACCGAGGATATCTTTGCGGCGGATAGCCTGACCGACCTGGTGCGTCGCCTCGATGGTCGATAAGTGCATATACGACGAATAAAAAGTGACGCTAGTCGCCGTATTACCCGAGGCACCGATATCGGTGGTGTGGGCGATGACGATCATGCCGTTATCGGTCCAGCTGACTTCTGGACCAAAGGCGTTATAGGTCTGACCGTGAGAACGGTCTTTTACCTCTGCGCTGGGCTTTTGTATAAAAACGATATTTCCACCAGCGATGGCGCGCACCGGATGGTGTCCGTTGTGCTGCGGTGGCGCTTTTACATGCAAGCCGGTATGCCATGTCAAATTCTGACTAACCGGAAAATTGCCTTCGGGTGCGCCGGTCGTCGCGTGTCTTGCGTGGACCGGTTGCAGTCCTTTGTTGAGCAGGTCCTGCGCATCCGATGGGTTGGGGAGTAAAAAAGGTGGGCTGATGATCATGGGCTGTCTTTCTGCTGTATCGGGATGCGTGTCTTAAATCGATATGGGGGGAGCGGCCTGATCTGTCTCTTGTCGCATCGCCGGTATCTCGGGCAATAGGGATTCCACACTTTGAGGCCCGAGCTGCGCATGGCCTGCCGCGTGTGTCGTCCAACTGCCGTTTGTGCCGTTAGTGATGCCGCTCGCGTTCCAACGGGTAAAGCTGCCACCGCCATTAATGACGACCTCTTCTTTCGCCTCGATGGTGATGCGATTGGCGGTGTGGGTAATGTTGAGTTTGGCGAGCAGATTGATGCTGTCTTTGAGTGCTTGCAGATCGATATCGCCGCTGGCTGCGGTGGCCTTGATGCCATCTTTATGTGTAAACAATCGCATCCCTTTTTTGACGCTGGCGACTAGCCGTTGTCCGACCGACAGACTGGTATTTTTGCCACTGGTGAGGGCCAGATGTTCACCGCTGGCGATGTGGGTTGAGTGTGGAGTGGTGGTGGCGATGCCGGCGGGGCTGGCGAGGATTAAGTGCGGTTCTGCCAATTCAGGGAAATGGCCTTCTTTCGTCTCCCCGCCGCTGCCTTGGATGGCATCATTTTGTTGTTTGAGTACGCTGGCAATGGCGTTGTGATCCTCCGCATCAAGTGCGTCGTGTTGCTGCGCCAATGCGCCCAGACTGTCCTGATGACTCTGTGCAGAAATCAGGCGTTGCGCAGTTTCGCCGAGATCGGTGATGTGGTCTTGGGCCTGATGACGGGCTTCAGTACTAATTAATAGTCCGTCTTTGGCGCGGATCGCACCATGGCCATCGGTGCGTAGTTCAAACCCTTGACCACGGCCATCTTTGCGCCCGACCTGACCGTCAATGCGGGTGATATGGCCTAGCGATAACTGGCTATGTTGATGGTCGCTTTTGAGTTGGGTTTGAATGTTTCCCTCGGTGTCGTCCATGATGAAATGGTTGCTGCGACCGGGCGCGCTGTTGCCGCCGTCTTTGGTCAACTCACGAATCAAGGCGTGCAGGTGACCTTTTCGACGGTGACTTACGGGGGTAACGCTTATTCAAACGGTAGTCAGAATTCGGGTGCGGACGGGATTGCTTTTTTTCTCATGGATGGCAGCAAAACGCCGTTGCCGGGCGCTTTTGGCGGCAGTCTGGGGTATAGCTGTTCGCAGGGAAAGACACCCGCTGATGGGGTCAATGGCGGCTATCTTGCGGTAGGGATTGATGAGTTTGGTAACTTTTCTAACCCTGGCGATGCGACTGCAAGCGGTCCCGGCAGCCAGCCAGGTTCCATTGTCGTACGTGGTTCCGGCAGTATCACGGGGGCGGCATTAAATGCCGCTTACCCAAGCTATTATCCAGGCAGTTTAAGTGCGGCTAACTTGCTGAGCGCGGTACAAAATACTTGTTCGACAGGCTTCTTGCAAAACTGGAGTGGCGCTACCATTACCGATGCCAATGGTAAGAAAATTAAAAATCAGGCTTCGACCACGCAGGCGGTGGCCGATTACAACTTCCTTTCATCCACATCTGTCACCGCTGTGACCAGCACCAACAGCAACACCACCGCGCTTTACAACCAGGAAGCCATGAACCTGCCATTGCGCGCCAATGCCAATATTTTTACCTACGCACTCAGTATTACGCAGGATGGACTGCTGAGTCTTTCCTATAACGTCAATGGTGGTGCGACCAACAATCCCATCACAAAACAGTCGATTACTGCTGGCAATGGCCCGTTGCCAGCGAATTTTCTGTTCGGCTTCACATCCGGGACGGGTGGCGGCAGCAACGTGCATGAGATCCTGTGTTTTAAGGCCGCACAAATTAACGCAGCGACCGATTCAGCGGGTGCCAATGTGCAGCAGTCGGGGCGTGTGCAGATTGGCTCGCAGTTGTATCTGGCGCTCTACCATCCGGTCAATTCCTGGGGTCAGCTGACAGCATCGAGTTTGCTGACCGATACTTCGGGCAACCTGTCGATTAGTGCTACGGCGAACTGGGACGCCAATTGCGTCTTGACCGGCGGTGCCTGTACGGCCACCGGCGTTGCCACCACAGTGCAAGCGCCGACTGCGCGCGCGATGTTGAGCTGGAATGGGACCACGGGGATTCCCTTTGAGTATGCGAGCTTGTCAACTGCGCAGGCAACGCTGATAGGCGGCACCGTCGACGGTTCTACCAGGACCTCTTTTTTGCGCGGCGACCGTACCAATGAAATTACTTCGCTGGGTGTCGGACCGTTTCGCGCACGTAACAGTGTCTTGGGCGACATCATGAGTTCGAGTCCGGTCTGGGTCGGCTCGCCATCGTCGAGTTATGCCGCCACCGGGACTGACTTTCTGACGCAAACGTCGATGCCAGAATTCGGCACGACTTACAGCACTTTCAGCACCAATAACGCCACCCGCGCCAATATTGTCTATGTCGGTGCCAACGATGGCATGCTGCATGGTTTTCGGGCCGGGGCCAATAATGCAGCTGGCGCGTTCGTCACGACGGGCACGCCGAACGATGGGAAGGAAGTACTCGCTTACGTGCCAGCCGCGGTGGTGAGTAGTATTCATCCTCCTTTAGCCTCGTTGACCACGAATCTGGATTTCTCGTCACCGCAATATGCGCATAACAATTACGTCAACGCCACGCCAGGCACGGGTGACCTGTATTACAACGGCGCATGGCACACATGGTTGGTCGGTGGACTGGGAGCGGGCGGTAACGTCACCGGTACTGTCAATGACACCGTGAGCACGACCAACGGCGTGATCTACGCCTTAGACATCACCAATCCGACTCAATTTGCAGAGGCAAACGCAGCCACGCAGGTGATCGGAGAGTGGAATTCTGGCAGCATTACCTGTAGCAACGACACCGCCACCGTGAAATGCGCCAGCAGTCTGGGCAGCGTCTACGGCACACCGATTATTCGCAGGCTGCACGACGGCAACTGGGCGGTGATTTTTGGCAACGGGCATAACAGCGCCACTGGCACTGCGGGCGTCTACATCATGACGATCAATTACAGCACTGGCGCGACCAGTTTCCGGTTCCTTAACACTGGCGCGGCAAGTACTACCAACAAAAATGGGATCGACTACGTATCCTCTGCCGATCTGGACGGCAACCATGTCACCGATTATTTATATGCCGGCGATTTTCAGGGCAATCTGTGGCGCTTTGATTTAACTAGTAGCACGCCAGCCAATTGGAGCACTGGCAGCAAAATGTTTACCACCGCTGCCGGGCAACCGATCACCACGCGCGTGACCGTCAATTCTGTGGTGCAGGCTGTGGGTCTGCCAAGGATCATCATTGCCTTCGGGACCGGGGAGCAATTTCCGCAAACCCTCACCAGCGCGGCAACCTATACCAGCGGCACGCAATCGCTGTATGGAATATGGGACTGGAATATGACCGCCTGGAACGCATTGGGCAATACCGATTACGCCACACTGGCGTCGCCGCAAACGTACACCACAGCCAACTTGGCAGCGCAAGCGATCACGACCGTCAACAGCACCAGCGGGAGCATTTCAGGCTATCGGACCGTGACCCAGAACCCGGTCTGCTGGTCAGGTCAGGCCGCAACAACGGCTTGCCCGACGGGGACCAATACTCAGTTTGGCTGGAAGTTGCCGCTCTCGACGACAACCTCGACCACGGCTAGCGAACAGATTATTTATAACCCGGTCGTGGCTTACGGCACGTTTGTGGTCAACACCATCATTCCGACGATTAATCAGACGCTCAGTTGCAGTAATCAACCAGCCTCTGGTTTTACGATGGCGATTTCGGCAGGTACGGGCGGTGCGCCGACCAGCTCATTTTTTGCCAGCGCTGCTGCTAACGCTGGTTTTGTCCCGACCGGTTCGGCCATTATTGCCGGGTTGGGATTGAGCGGCACAGGTACCCCGGCATTCTTTACCTCCTATGCAAAAACCTCTATGGCACAGCAGACCGGTTCAGGTCAGGGTGTTATCACGCAAGTTAATCCGCCTAGCGGCAATGCCAGTCGGTTGACGTGGGTGAAATTACGATAATCACTACCAAAGAGAAAGCCAACTATGCGCAATGACCACCTCCATCCACGCAGGGCAAGCGGTTTTACCCTGATCGAACTAATGATCACGGTCGCTATTCTGGGGATTTTGGCGGCGGTCGCTTTGCCGTCGTATAAAACCTATGTCTTGAAGAGCCATCGCACAGACGCAAAAAATGCGCTGCTGGACTTAGCCGCGCGGGAGGAAAAATTTTTCGCCACCAATAACGTCTATTCGATTTCAGGCACGGCCCTGAACTACGGCGCGGCGCTGCCGATCGCGGTCAGTTCCGGCGGCACGAGTTATTACACACTCTCAGTCACACAGGTGACGACCACGGACTTTACTGCCACCGCCACGCCAACTGGCAACCAGACGGCAGACGCCTGTTATGCCTACAGCCTCAATAACCTTGGTGTGCAGTCAAATAGTGTTTCCGGCGGTGGCGCAAACGCGACTGCCGGTTGTTGGTAGCAGGTCAGGTAGCCTGGGTCATCCTCGCGATGGCGCGTTGTTTTTTGCTGGCTGCGCGCCGTCTGCGCTCCAGATATAGCAGCCAGCCAGTGATGCCGAACAGCGGCAAGCCCAGGCCTGCCAAGGTCATCAGAATACGGCCAGGCAAACCGAAATACGACCCCAGATGCAGCACATAAATACTGCTCACGAGTTGCCCGCCGGCAGACTTGTCGGCATAGCGTTCGCGCTGGCTGATCGCGCCGGTTTGCGGTTGCACCAGCATTTGATTGCGGGCGCGTTCGTGCGGAGGTTTTGCGTCAAGGTAATTGATCTGAATCGGCTTACCCGTCTTTTCTGGCAAACGCAGACGCGCAGTGCTGTAGCCGCCGGTTGTTGCTGTCTCTTGCAGAAATGCCTGCCAAGTCAGCGTCAGATCGGTCGGGCTGCCCGCATCGTCGTGGGAAGTTTTAGCTGCGCCGTCGCGCTTTGGTCGTCGTCCGTCAGCTGACTCAGCATTGGCGACTTTCCTGGCACCCTCAGACCGTGTTTGCGATTGTTCACCCACGATCCAATTGGTGCCGTCTTTGAACCAGTCAAAGGCCCAGTACAGACCAGTCAGACTCAACACCAGATACATCACCAAGGCCCATGTGCCCAGCACCAAATGCAGATTCCACAAAAATGCCCGTCCGCTAAGCGAGAAGTTCACTTTGAACCAGTTGCGCCAGTCCAGCGGCTGCTTGGGCCAGCGTAAATACAACCCGGACAACGCCATCACCAGCATACATAGCGCAGTACAGCCGGTAAGCACGCGGCCCATGTTCTGCGAAGTGAGGAACCAGCGATGAAAGCGCTCAACAAATTGGAAAAAATCATTGCCCCGCAATGCCGGGAGCAATGTGCCGGTGGCCGGATTGACGTACCGCATCTCGCCCCGTTTGGCCCCCGGTTCGGGCGCAAAATTGACGCGCGCCGCCGTACGGGGATCGGCATAGACGGTCAATTGGGCAATCCGCAAGGAGGGAGACGATACGTACAGGCGTTCGATCAATTGCTCAGGCGTGAGGGGCGTGCCGGGATTGGTCGCTAAGGTCATCACGCCGGGATTGAGCAGGTCCAGCAGCTCTTCTCTAAACGAGAGTGTTGCGCCAGACAGCCCGACGACCATCAAGATGGTGCCAACGGTAATGCCGATAAACCAATGCAATTGAAATAGAATTTTCTTCATCATGGCGTGACTTGAGAGACGTGTTGGAGAGGTATGTAAAGGTACAAATGATGGTCGTTATGCGGACTTACTTATGTATTCGGCATGATTATAGAAGATAATAACCATTATCATTCGCATTTAATGTAACGTTACGTATAGAAAAGTCTCACAGATTATTCTTAAGAAACGGGTCAGGTGGCCGTACATCACGCATAAAAAAATCCCTGAATCAGCTTTGGACTGGTTCAGGGATTTTTTTCGTGCAACGATTTTTTCTTCTACGCTGGTCGCTCGATCATTTTACGCTCTGGGTACGACAGCATTTCAGGGCCAGTCATTTCTGCCATAGTTATTACCATCACCGCTGGCGTTGGGGCCATCATCGTGGCGATTTGAAAAAGGTGATGCGGAGTAAGAGGATGTTTGCTGAGAGTACCAGTCATTTGTTTTACTTTTTTTGTCATACTCGTTAGCTACCTTCTTGTATCCATCACCCTGCTTTCCAACAGTTGCCGCTGCAACATCCAGAACGCGAGCCGACTCATTAAGATTCTGGGCTTCAGCGGAAGAAGTAGTCTGCTGCTCCGCGCGTGTTCTGTAACTATCCGCAGTGTTTGAGAGGTTATCGGCTTGCTGATATCTGGCGTCAGCTAATCGATGGTGTGTAGCGGCGACGGCACTTTGCACTTCTGACTTGGCTTTAAAATTTTCAGAGGAATTGCGTGGGCCAAAAAAATCCGGGGAGCTGCCAGATGCACCAGGGTCATTATCAGCATAGCAGGCATAGGAAGATACATAACTATCCAGAAACGTCTTACCAGCAGCTTTACCAGGAGTGCTTCCAATAAAAGTAGAAATAATGGCGCTAAAATTCAGAGTGTTGAGTTGCATAAAATTCCAATTGATCGTTTGAAAAATATCCTCCTTAGAGGAAGGGGCAATGCAGCCCCTAAGCCGGGAGAATACGATAAAAACAAAAAAGAAATTTCTGAATTTTTTATAAGAAATCAGCACCCACCTAAAAAATCAGTAGATTTTTCTCAAGAAACGGGTCAGTTGGCTGTACATCACGCATAAAAAAATCCCTGAATCAGCTTTGGGCTGGTTCGGGGATTTTTTTTCGTGCAACGATTTTTTCTTCTACGCTGGTCGTTCGATCATTTTACGTTCTGGGTACGACACCATTTCAGGGCCAGTCATTTCTGCCATGGAAGTTACCGTCACCACTGGCGTTGGGTCCATCATCGCGGCGCTTTGACGAAGATGATGCGGAGTCAGATGCCGAGATAGTTGCGAAACGATCAAATTGTTCACTCGCGGATTGACGATTTCCAGCTGCCTTGAGGTACTCAATCCCCTTCTTTGCGCAATTTATAGACTTACTATCCAGGTGATTAGCCGCTGCTGTATGTTCCGAGGCCTCCGCGGGAGTGCGGGCATTTCTTGCATCCTTGTATTTTTCATCTGCAGCCAATGAGAGGCTCTGTGCGCGATCGAACTTGCTATTCGCCATCTGAGTGTATGTCGACGCCGCACCAGCGCTATCTCTGGACCTTTCTTTTAAATCATCAGGGGAAAATACTGAACCACTGTCAGAGGAAGAGGGCGCTTCATCTGCACGGCAACTTCTGGAAAATACAATATTATTGAGGAACGTATTATCAGAAGCTTCACGAGGAGTGCTTCCAATAAAAGTAGAAACAATTGCGTCAAATTTGAATGGACTTAAATGCATAAAATTCCTTAAATTCTGATATCTCGGATGGCGCATTGAAAACATTTTTTGTCAGGATGAATGCAGTCAATGCCAAGGCGGAACATTACAATGAATACGAAAAAGAAATTTCTGGATTTTCAATAGGAATTTCCTCTATCTTTGAAGCTTTCATTCAAGGCTACCGTTACCATCAGAATCTTGTTAATCAACATAGTGAGGGCGCGCCAAACCGGTGAGACAGGGGCGTTAATCCAACTTTTCTCAACAACCGCAATACAGTCATGACAATCAAAAATGCTATCGCACCACAACCGCTCCCAAGCACACCGCGTTGCAAGTGGGCCAACATGCACAATCCGCTCTACCTTCGCTATCACGATGAAGAATGGGGCGTGGCTTGCCATGACGAAACACGGCTCTTTGAGATGCTCAATCTGGAAGGGGCGCAGGCGGGTTTAAGTTGGGAAACCGTGCTCAACAAGCGCGACAATTATCGGCTGGCATTTGATGGTTGGGATGCGACCAAAATCGCGCTGTACGACGCACAAAAAGTCGCCGAATTGATGGCCAACGCCGGCATCATTCGCAATCGTCTGAAAATTGCCGCCACCATAGGCAATGCCAACGCGTATTTACGTTTGCGCGAGGAGGTGGGCGGGCTGGATGTTTTTTTGTGGGCTTACGTCGATGGCAAACCGTTGTTGGGAGGCGATCCGATTCCGGTCAAGACCGCATTGTCGGATCGCATTTCGAAGGATTTGCTCAAGCGTGGTTTCAAGTTTGTCGGGTCAACGATTATTTACGCGTATCTGCAAGCGGTGGGCATTGTTGACGATCATACGGTTACCTGTTTTCGGCATCACGCCCGAACGCGCCAGGTGCTCGATCAGTTGGAAAATGCCTGAATCCCGGTTTGCGCCCGGCCCAGAATCAAGGCGTGCACATCGTGCGTCCCTTCGTAGGTGTTGACCACTTCCAGATTCACCAAATGCCGGATCACGCCGTACTCGTCCGAGATCCCGTTCCCGCCCAGCATATCGCGCGCCAGCCGCGCAACATCGAGCGCCTTACCGCAAGAGTTGCGCTTCATCATCGAGGTGATTTCGACCGCAGCCGTGCCTTCGTCTTTCATCCGTCCCAGTCGCAAACAGCCTTGCAGGCCTAACGTAATCTCGGTTTGCATGTTGGCCAGTTTTAACTGGATAAGTTGATTCGCCGCCAGCGGGCGTCCAAATTGCTGGCGATCGAGCACGTATTGCCGGGCTCGATGCCAGCAATCCTCAGCCGCCCCGAGCGCGCCCCAGGCAATCCCGAACCGGGCGGAATCCAGACAAGTGAAGGGGCCTTTGAGTCCCTTTACTCCGGGCAGCAAATTTTCTTCCGGCACAAATACCTGATCCATCACGATCTCGCCGGTGATCGAGGTGCGCAGGCCGACCTTGCCGTGGATTACCGGGGTGGACAGACCCTTCCAACCTTTTTCTAAAATAAAGCCACGGATGACGTCGTCCTCGGTCTTGGCCCAGACCATGAAGATGTCCGCTATCGGCGCGTTGGTAATCCACATTTTGGCACCCGATAACTGATAGCCGCCGTCCACTTTTTTAGCGCGAGACAGCATGCTGCCGGGGTCCGAGCCGTGATTCGGCTCGGTCAGGCCGAAGCAGCCGATAGCTTTGCCGCTGGCTAGTTGTGGCAGATATTGCTGCTTTTGCGCCACCGAGCCAAAGGTATTAATCGGCACCATCACCAGCGACGATTGCACGCTCATCATCGAGCGATAACCGGAATCGACGCGCTCGACTTCCCGCGCAATCAAGCCGTAGGCCACGTAACTGAGACCGCCGCCGCCGTATTCGGTCGGTATGGTCGCGCCCAGCAATCCCAGCTCGCCCATTTCTAAAAAGATGGCCGGATCGGTGTGTTCATGGCGAAACGCTTGCAGTACGCGTGGGGCCAGTTTGCCCTGCGCGTAGGCACGCACGGCCTCGCGCACCATGCGTTCATCGGCGCTTAATTGTTGGTCTAAAAGGAGAGGGTCGGACCAGTTGAAGATGGCTTTGGATGGGGTCATGTTTTTTCCTGTGGATGTGCGGTTTCGCATCATTGTGCTGCCGCAGCGCCTTTTTTGCAAAGTCCTGCATCGACACAAGGTATCATCACGGCAGGCATAAAAACAGGCACTTATTTTGCCTTGCGGCAATAATTTAAGCCGTGCAATAACCACATTATTTCTTCTCAGGATTTCTCATGACAACAGAACACTTTATTCCCGGCAAAGACGCCTCGCTCGAGTCCTCGATTAGCTCCATGCAAGGCAAGCTCGAGGCGCTCGGCTTCCATATTGAAGAGCGCTCATGGCTCAATCCGGTTGATGGCTGTTGGTCGGTGCATATCCGGGACCGCGATTGCCCGTTGCTGTTTACCAACGGCAAAGGCGCAACTGAGCAAGCGTCCCGCGCCAGCGCGCTGGGTGAATTTTTCGAGCGGTTGTCGTGCAACTATTTCTGGACCCATTACTACCTCGGCGAAAAAGTGGCCAACGGCCCCTTCGTCCATTATCCACGCGAAAAATGGTTTGAATTGGATGACGACACCGAAACATGGCCAGCCGGTTTATTGACGCCAACACTGCAAAAGTTCTACAACCCCGAAGGCACCGTCGACGCCAGCATGCTGGTCGATTACAACTCCGGCAACGAAGATCGCGGCATCTGCGCGCTCCCGTATGTGCGTCAAAGCGATGGCGAAACAGTCTGGTTTCCGGTCAACATCATCGGTAATCTGTACGCCAGCAACGGCATGTCGGCAGGCAATACGCAAGCTGAAGCGCGCACGCAGGCCTTATCCGAGATTTTTGAACGCGACGTGAAATTCCGCATCATCAAAGACGGCCTGTGCCTGCCGGATGTGCCCGAAGAAGTCATCGCCCGCTATCCGCGCATCGCCTCCGGCATTGCCGCCTTGCGCGCCGCCGGGTTCGGTATTTTGGTCAAAGACGCATCCTTGGGCGGGCAGTATCCGGTCATGAACGTGACGTTGCTCAACCCGACCGACCAAGGTTGTTTCTCCAGCTTCGGCGCACATCCGCGTTTTGAAATCGCGTTAGAACGTGCCTTGACCGAGTTGCTGCAAGGCCGGGCGCTGGATGCCTTGGGCGGCTTTCCGGAGCCAGGATTTGATCTGGAAGAAATTGCCCATTCGCAAAATCTGGAAATTCACTTTGTTGACTCCAGCGGCATCATTAGCTGGAACTTCCTGCGTGCAACACCGGACTTTGCCTTTAGCGACTGGAACTTCAGTAACACCACCGCCGAAGACTACGCATGGTCAGTGGCGGCGATTCACGCCAAAGGCCACGATATTTATGTCGCTGATTTCACCCATTTGGGCGTGTATGCCTGCCGCATTCTGGTGCCGGGCATGTCCGATATCTATCCGGTCGAAGATTTGGAATGGGACAACGTCAGCGTCGGCAATGAGATTCGCGAGCCTATCCTGTTCCTGGCTGATCTGGACGATGAAGAATGTACCGATTTGCTAGCTGAATTGAACGAGTTGGGCTTAGCCGATCAGCGCCCGGTCGCGGCCCTTATCGGTCTGGTAGCCGATGCCGATACGCTCTGGAAAGAGCTACGCGTGGGCGAATTGAAGACCTTGCTGGCGCTGGCTATCGGCGACCGGGAAGCGATCCGCGAAGGTTGCGACTGGATTCGCCATTTCAATCAAATCAGCGCTGAGCGTCAATTGGTGTATCGCTGCATCGAAAGCCTGATCGGACTCGACGATGCGGCACCGTATGCCGACGCCTTACAGCATTTGTACGGCGCAGCAACCGTACAACAAGCGCACGCGCTGCTCAACCGTGAGCAACGCTTTTTCGGCGTGAAATCACCGGGTCTGAATCTGGAAGGTTGCGACATGCATCAGCGTTGGCTGGCGGCGTATGCGAAAGTGCAAGCGGCTAAGTAATTACGCAAGATGGTATGTTGATCCGCGCTAAATAAAAATCGCCTGTAGCGTTTGCTACAGGCGATTTTTTAAACTTGAAGCATGGTAAGTGATACGGCATAACTAATTTGAAAATCCTCTTATTCCGTTCGTGCGGAGTAGCCTACCGGGCGTACCCTCCGACTGGCTGCCAAGGGCGGTGGAGAAATATCAAATGGGTTAATTGTGATTACTTAGTAATGATTATCTAGAATATTCCCAACTATGATCGCTACCTGTTTCGACTGGGAATTTTCTAAAAAAAGGAACATGATCATCAAATGATACTGTCAGCTGACGAATGAATTCATCTGGAGGTGTGATCGATTTCCATACCTCATTATTGGCATTTAACATATTAAGATCATTCAAATATGGCTTCTCTTTTATTGCGACAGTATTGAGTGGTCCGGGTCCCGTTGTATCCCATATTTGTCTTGAGTAAATATCCATAGCTGCAGTTTCCTCTGCACTTGGGTTTTTACCTATAAAAGGTCGGGGTCGATCAAACATTGACATGTCTTTGCTAAACCGGGCGTTACTCTCTTCTGATACGGCATCAAGTACCGGATTGCCTGGATGGCTGGCCCAAACATCATTGTTGAAAACATTGGTCACACCCATCCTCTCATTACTTACCGGGTTACCAAACAAAATATCCCTGGGTGTCGCTAAGAGCTCAACATGAGCAACAGGTGCTTCAATGGTATCGTCGACATCCATATAAATACCGCCATTATTCTTAATTATTTGGATACGTATCTTATCTGCTTCCGCAGCTTTGGAACCGCCTTTGCCATTTTTGATTGCCATATAAAATTTATAATCTTCGGTTTTTTGATACTCTTTGAAGAATGGTTCTTGTCGTATATCTTTAACTTTTACATGCGGAAATGTACTACCAATATTATTGACCAGTTCTGTCAGTACCTCAGGAGTACCGGGATCAACCATCAGAGTGGTCCGATATCCTGTATTAGTGCTCGCATCCCAACACATTTCCGCATTGGCAAGGATAATTTTTTGGTTGTGTTCAGGCATATGTTTACCTGCCCAAAAATAATAAACATCTTTCGGAATGGGCATCGCATTAGTTGGAATCAGTTTAATCGCAGGCAGATCTATTATTTTAGTATCTTCTGATAACATATTTATTCTGGACTGCGCCATACATTTTTCCAGGGTATCGACCTGCCATTGACCATCTTCTTTCAGAAGAATAGGGTCATTTCCTCTTTGCCAAACATTATAATTAGCATCAAACTGAACCGGCTTGGTATAGCCGTCCATGACTACACTATATAAAGAAGGAGTTAAGCCGCTCTTCACTCTAATTCCCTTCAGCGGTATCGTAATGGTCGTCGGATTGGCGTAATTTATGGAAGTACTTACTAGCGCGATAGTATTTTCTGTTTTAATTGTTTGAGGATTTGAAGATTCAGCCGCAGCATCATCTTTTCCCGCAGCCTCTATTTTTTTAACATAGGTAGCTTTCCAACTATTCTGCTTTGTATTAAATTTTACAGGCACGGATATAGTAAGGCCTTCTTTTTCGACATTAACTACATAACCATTAAATTGCCTACTCCATTGAACCGGATAGACATATTCGTCCCCTTCTATAAAATGTCTTGATCCCATAGTGAAAGTATGGTCATCATTACTTGTACGGCTGTCACTTCTGCTCGGTCTAATTCCCGCATCTTTAATTAATTCTTCATTGGTAATGCGGGAAAAGAAAGATAGCGTCATATCATTGGTGATTTTTGGTTCCCACCTTCTGAGGACACTATTATAGATAATGGGAACATAATCAGAGCCGCCTTTATACATGACCATTTCCCCGAATTGATTAGTTTTGAATAGCGCGAGGAATGATTTTTCATTCTGGAAGACGTTAACATATTGATTATTTACTGTATTGATTATTCCTGCACGCTCTCTCAGGATCTGATTATGCGGCAATATATTTACTCCATACTCCTGCCGCAAATCAGGAACTTCCCATTTCTTCGTTTTAGGGTTCAAAACTACCGGTATGTTTCCCTTGCCTTCAGCTCTAAACAAGGCGTCGTAGTTTTTATTACCTGGGCGACCGGAGCCGGGGATGATTTTCTGGTCAGGATAAAGGACACTTTTTGGATTCGATAATGTATGCCGTAGTGCGCCAAAGAAAGTTTGTCCTTCTTCTAATAGTTGTAATTTTTTTTCTGGCGAAACATCATCCTCCATTAACTCTGCCGAAACTTTAAACAGATATGTGACCATTTGAAACTGGATACCTCCTGGTATTGTGGCAACTGCAAAACTTTCTGCTGTTTTCACAAATGCTGTAACCTTATCTGCAATCTCACCTTCAAATCCACCAACCTTTATTATCGTTTCTGTAATGGCGGTAAACGGTTGGGCTGCTTTTCCAAAAGTTTCTAACCGCACTTTATTAAAAGCGCCATAATTCTTGATATGGGGTGGCACAAGAGGTCTGATATCTCCAAATCCAATAGATCTTGTATCGCGATGCTTAACTTCATTTTCAGGAATGAAGTTACTCTGAGATTGACTTAATCCGTATTGTGTAGTTAATGCATTGTCGAGACGATTAATTGATAGAGGATTTTGTGAGGGAATGTTTGACAAGATACCTGGTGTAGATAAATAAGTCCCGATACTAAGCAAACCAAGTTTTTGCCAGGACAGTTTCTTATTTGACCGACTATGACTATGCTTAAACTCTTGCTGAAAAATATGCTGCAGACCTTCTATTTGCCTTTCGTGGTAATGCGCATGTATTTTTCTGATGGCTACCATAGTCTCCAGAATGACATCTTTTCGCATTTCTCGTGTTAATACTTTTCCGTAGATATCTTTTCTGGGAACATCATTGATACTCAATATAGTTGAGTGGTCTAAAATTACATTATTGTTGACCAAATATAGATTTTTAATAAATTCTGAAGCAGTATGGGTTAGGGCTTGGTTAGCATAGTGTGTAGTAATTGAATTGCTTGAATTGCTTGAATTTCTAATAGTATTTTTCATTTAAATATCGCTATTAACTAATTAATAAAAATTTAATAAAATTACCTACTTGCGAAATACACCTGCACCTCAATATATAAAAAATTCTTGCGCATACTTTTCATAAAGTGACTATTTTCTATACGTGATGTGGCATTTAAGAGATGCATACTCTCTTGTGATTGGGCTAAACTAACAAGACTTAGTTTTAGGACTTACGCAAAATCGCCCCAGCGGCGTTATCCCTCTGTCCTACCATTTGTAATGGCATCAAAGGTCTGCCTTGCTGGAATAATTTTGCGTAAGCCCTAATATGAATAACGTGCTTGTTGGCCGTCATTTTGATGGCGTCATTTATTTTAATATTTCATCCGCTCCAATTACCCTCCATGCCCAAACTGACCCTAGACCGCATCCTGCAATCGCAAGGTGTCGGCACCCGCAAATATTGCCGTACCTTGATCGATGATGGCGACATCAGTATCAATGGCGAGGTTGTCAACGATTACCGCGCCAAGATCGAGACCGACGGGCTGACCTTTGTTCTCTTTGATGAGGAATGGGTCTATCGCGAGCAGGTCTACATCGCCCTGCATAAGCCGCCGAACATTGAATGCTCACGTAAACCTAGCCATCATCCCGGCGTGCTGTCGATTTTGCCGGAGGAATTTACCTGGCGTGAGTTGCAGCCGGTCGGTCGGCTTGATCACGACACCACGGGTTTGTTGCTGATGTCGGACGACGGAAAATTTATCCACGCCCAATCGTCGCCTAAGCGTCACGTTCCTAAAATTTATGTTGCCGCGACCCACGATCCGGTGACGCCAGAACTGGTCGCGCAATTATTGGAAGGCGTTCAATTAAACGATGAACCAGTCCCATTGGCGGCAGTAAGCTGCAAGATGATCGACGATCATCATATTGAGATTATTCTGGAGCAAGGCAAATATCATCAGGTAAAGCGCATGCTGGTCGCTGCCGGAAACCACTGCGTAGCGTTAGAGCGCACGGCCATAGGCGCATTGACGCTGACGTCGCTGGCGCTGGAAGAGGGGGATTGGTGTTATCTGACGCCGGAACAGTTAGCGTTGTTGGCACCTGCTTAAATAACAGGACATAAAAATAGGGCGGACAAGCTGAATGCTTGTCCGCCCTATTTTTTTGCTGTGTCTGGGGATTAAAACAGTTTTCGAGAGGCGTTATACGTAGACACTTGCAGTGAAGACCAGCCTGCGTTCGCCCATTGAGAAGCCGCCGCCTTTATGAATGAAGCCGTTGTTGCGATTGAAAGTCAGAATACGATCTGGGGGCACGAACATATCTATCAGTTCACGACTACGGGCATCAATATCCTCATAGACCTCTCCCTTGAGTAGGAGCATGGAGCCGTCCGGAACCACGTGTGTCTTCGACGGGTTGTACAGAACCACTTCGTCTGGCACGTCGGGAGCTTGAATCGAATGTTTGGCGAAATATTCTCTCCGCACGTTTTCGTTGTCAGCATAAATGGCACCTTCGCCAAAATAGACCTTGGTGATGGTGACTGCGGTGGAATCACGGTGGAAGTACTGCGACACCGACGGGCTTTCGCAAGCAAGATATTCGGGCGTCACTACACGCAAAGAAGCTAGTGGATGATCAACGGCTGTTCGTTGCGCAAAATCAGATAGCGCCGACGTTACCTCATTGATCAGCGCCGTCGCTTTGACTTCCGCAGGTAGGGATTGGGTTAGCTTTTGAGTCAGATGCGCTTCAAATTCGCGGTAATCGCGGCGTAAAAAATGGAAGGAAAAATCGCGAGGTAAGGCATAAGTAAGGTCGCGACATGCCTCTGAGAGCAGTGATGTAGGGCTGGAGAATAGTCGATAATTCGAAGATGAGTTCAGGAAGTCATGGTATTCATTCGCACTTAACATGTAGAGTCCTGTCGTTGGTTTAGCTACTTAGGAAATGCAGGCATCGATTTCGTGTCCGAATAATATTGTAGTTGTAGGTGTACTCCTGTTCAAGACACGGTCAGTTGATGCAATTAGCCAAGCAAGCGTGAGGCGACGAAAACATACTGACGGAGGAAATGTTGAAATACACACCGGATGAATTCGAAAAAAAATGGCAGCAACGCTGGGAAGACGAAAAAGTACATCGCGCCTCCCATCCTGGTGAGGCTGGTGCTGTACGCCCGGGCTATTATGTGCTCGACATGTTCCCGTATCCGTCCGGGTCCGGACTGCATGTTGGTCATGCCAGCGGCTACATCGCCACTGACGTGATCGCGCGTAAAAAGCGTATGGATGGTTTTGACGTGCTGCATCCGATGGGCTGGGACGCTTTCGGTCTGCCTGCTGAGCAGTATGCGATCCAAACCAATCAGCACCCGCGCGTCACCACTGACGTCAATACCGCCAATTTTCGGCGTCAGCTTAAGCTGATCGGCTTGTCCTACGACTGGGACCGTGAAATCGATACCAGTGACCCACATTATTATCGCTGGACCCAGTGGATCTTCCTGAAGTTACACGAGAAGGGTCTGGTCTACCGTAAAGACATGCAAGTCTGGTGGTGCGAGGATTTAAAGACGGTCTTGGCCAATGAAGAGGTCATCAGTGGCCGTTCTGAACGCGGCAATCATCCCTGCGAGCGCCGCATGCGCAGCCAGTGGATGTTGCGCATCACGGCATATGCCGAGCGTCTGCTCGAAGACCTTGACGCTCTGGACTGGCCGGAGAGCGTCAAGAAGATGCAACGCGACTGGATTGGCCGTTCTCAGGGCGCGCGGATCACGTTTCATCAGATTGGCGGGGGCGCGGAGGTAGAGGTTTTCTCAACCCGTGTAGACACGCTGTATGGTGTCACTGCTGTGGTGCTGGCACCCGAACATCCACTGGTCGCCTCCTTCGTCAGCGATGAATATCGGGACGCAGTAGAAGCCTACCGGCTTTGGACCGCATCCCGCTCGGAGCGTGAACGTAAGGCCGATGCCCAAACCATCACAGCGCAAGCGACCGGTGGTTTCGTGCGCCATCCGCTTATTTCTGACATGCATATCCCCGTCTACATTGCCGACTACGTATTGCCGGACTATGGTTCTGGCGCTGTGATGGCCGTACCCGCGCACGACGAGCGCGACTATTTACTAGCGCAAGCTGTGGGACTAGAAATCCGCCATGTAGTTATCCCGAAGCAGGGCGGTAGGCTGGTGGTCAACGATTGTTTCGTCAGCGACGGCTGGATGACCGGTTCCGGTGAATTCGACGGCCTTGATTCCGCAACAGCACGTCAACGTATTGTTGCCCGACTTGAGCGTGACGGCGTCGGCAGCAGGCAGACTCTCTATCGGCTGCGTGACTGGATCTTTTCTCGGCAGCGCTATTGGGGCGAGCCCATTCCGTTACTACATACTTCCTCAGGCGAGCTAGTTCCTGTGCGGGAGGATCAGCTCCCTGTGGAATTGCCCGAGATCGCTGAATTTGCTCCAGGTCCGGATGGTTCCTCGCCACTAGCGCGTGCGCATGCTTGGCGCTATGTGACCGATCTGTCCAATGGAGAAACGTTGGAGCGCGTGATCGATACTATGCCCGGTTGGGCTGGCTCTTGCTGGTATTACCTACGATTCATGGATCCGGATAATAGGGAAGCAGCTTTCTCTAAGGAGGCCGCAGAGCGCTGGAAGCAGGTTGATCTGTATGTAGGCGGCGCGTCGCACGCCGTGATGCATTTGCTGTATGCGCGTTTCTGGCACAAGGTGTTATTTGACTTTGAGTTAGTGCCGACGGTCGAGCCGTTCAAAAGGTTATTCAACCAAGGCATGGTGACTTCCTATGCGTATCGTGATGCTACCGGTCGGCTGGTGCCGGTGGATGAGGTACATGTCTGTGGCGAGATTTACCGCCGTCGTAGCAATGGGGAGGTGCTGGAGCGTTTCGGCGCAAAGATGGCCAAATCGCTCAAGAACGTTGTCAATCCTGATGACGTCATCGCCAGTCATGGCTGTGATGCGTTTCGACTGTACGCAATGTTCATGGGGCCGTTGGATGCAGACAAGCCGTGGTCCGACGATGGGATTTCTGGTTGCGAAAAATTTCTAAAGCGGTTTTGGGCGCTGCTCGTCGATGCCGATGGCGGCTTACGTTTGCGTGATGATGCGCAAGGAAAGATCGATGTTGACCGTGCGTTGCATAGGTGTCTGGATCGCGTCGAGCGGTCATTCGACAACTTTAATTTCAACATTGCCGTCGCGGGCATGATGGAGGCGTTCAATGACATTGCTGACACGCGCAGCCTCCTGAGCAGAGCGCAGGCCGACTTCTTCGTGAAGATGCTCGCCCCGTTTGCGCCGCATATCGCCGCTGAACTCTGGCAGCGCTTAGGGCATGCCGGCTTCATTGATCGCGAACCATGGCCCAAGCTTGACCCGGAGTTGCTTAAGCGCGATACCTTCGAATTGGTCATTCAGGTGAGCGGCAAACTGCGCGCCCGTTGTCAGGTAGCCATTGACGACACCGAAGCGCAGATCCGCGAGATGGCGTTACATCAAGCTGCGCCGTGGTTGGAGGGAAAGATCGTAGCGCGAGAAATTTACGTCAGGCACAGGCTGTATAACATTGTGGTGAAGTAAGTTTTTACTTGCAGAGTGTGATATTCCCGCCGATGAAGGCGGGTTAGTTCGTGTTGGCTGAAAGAGCGGATGTCGCCGCCCATTCATCCAATAATTCATTAATGCGACCGAATCATCGTCCCAAACGCTTGCTCACTCAATACTTCCAACAGCAACGAGTGTTCGATGCGGCCATCAATAATATGCACCGCGTTCACGCCCGCTTTAGCAGCGTCAAGGGCGGACGAGATTTTCGGCAGCATACCGCCCGATATCGTGCCGTCTTCGAACATTTCATCGATTTCGCGTGCTGACAAATCGGTGACCAGATTGCCTTGTTTGTCCTGGACACCGGCGATATTGGTCATCATGATCAATTTTTCTGCGTGCAGGATTTCAGCGATTTTGCCGGCGACGACATCGGCGTTGATGTTGTAAGCCTGACCATCTGCGCCAAAACCGATCGGTGAAATGATGGGAATAAAGGCGTCGTCTTGCAGCGCTTTGACCACGGCGGGGTTGATCGCCTCAATTTCGCCGACAAAGCCGATATCGAGAAATTGTCCCGGATTTTGTTTGTCTGGCATTTTCATCCGGCGCGCCCGGATCAGGCCGCCGTCTTTGCCGGTCAAACCAACGGCCTGACCGCCGTAATGGTTGATCAGCATCACGATGTCTTGCTGGA
Organism: Glaciimonas sp. GG7; assembly: GCF_052976905.1. Lineage (NCBI taxonomy): Bacteria > Pseudomonadati > Pseudomonadota > Betaproteobacteria > Burkholderiales > Oxalobacteraceae > Glaciimonas > Glaciimonas sp. GG7. Next base: position 188,347 of record NZ_JBRIIQ010000001.1, read on the forward strand.
CTTCGCCGCCTAAGACCCATTCAACGACTTCCATCGTTTCTTCGTCGGTGACCCGATGGCCTTGCACGAAAGTGCCTTGCTTGCCGATTTTTCTCAGCGCATTTTCGATTTGGGGGCCGCCGCCGTGGACCACGACCGGGTTCATGCCGACGAGTTTGAGCAGAATCACGTCACGGGCGAAGCCGTGCTTGAGGCGCTCATCGGTCATCGCATTGCCGCCGTATTTGACGACGATGGTTTTACCGTGAAATTTGCGTATATACGGTAGCGCCTCAGCCAGAATACCGGCTTTTACTTTAGGAGCAATGTTGGCAATTTCATCGGTCAAGTCCATGGAATATCCTGCGAGAAAGTCTTGAAAAGGTGGGACAAAGAACCGCGTTTTAAAAGTGGTCGGTTAAAGATCGCTAATACATTGCACAAATAGGCGTGCGGCGATGGGCGCGATTTTACAGGGAAAAGTCATCGCTTGTTGAAAGCAAAACAGGGATATGTGGATAAAATGCAGAATTCATGAAAGACACCCGAATATGGCCGAATGTCCCCAATGTCCCGCTTGTCACAGGCAATTTATATGCGGCGTTGTCTCTGACAGCGCAACCGTGTGCTGGTGTCAGGCGCTGCCGCGGCTTGATTTGAGGGCGGTGCCATCAGCGACTGGTGAGGCGACGCAATGTTATTGCCCTGCATGCTTGCAGACATTGCTTGAATTGCAACGAAAATTGACGCCAAACACACTTTAAATTAATCGCAACGCGTAATTTCCTTGCCCGTGAAGTTGGCGACGATTTTGTCGAATGCCGCCTTGGATTGAGTATTTAAGTCGCGTAATTGGAAGGCAACTTTACCCATGGTCGCATTGCGCGGTTCTATCCGTGTGCCGACCAGTCCTTTCTTTCCCAACATGGCAACCTGCGTCTGAGCGGCTTCTTCGGTCTTTAAAATCCCCAGCGAAATACCGTAGCGTATGTTCGGCGCGTCTGTAATGACAAAAAAATCCTTGATCCCAAGACCGCGTAATTCTTCAATTTTTTTATCCGCCGCCTCTTTGCTGCCCAGCGAGGGAAGGTAGACCCGATAACTGCCAATTTCCTTTATTTCTCGACGACCGATGGGCACTGTGGGGGCTAACTCCGACCATTGGCTGGCAAAGCGGCGTGCTTCGCCAGCGCTGAAATTGCCGATTTCCGTGCAGGCGGAGATCGTTACGGGGGCTGCTGCCGGGGCTGTCTCTGTCGGAGCGCTTTCAGCTGCGGCGGGGTGGGCATCAGGATCGATGGCGGGCACTAATTTTATTTTGTCCGCCTGAAGTTGGTTGGCGACGCGGCCCGGTTCACGGCCATTGCTGTAAATACCGGCGGCATCGAGATAGCCGCGCTCAAGCGCAAAAAGAGCGACGTTAGCTATTAAAAGCAACCAAAAAATGGATTTCAACATGGGATGACTTTATTTAGCATGCGTTATCGAAGCGGGTGCGAAGGCAATGACCGACCACAATCCAATGAGGACAAGATCGTCAACTCTTTCAAATGGGTGCGCCAACATCGATAAATAGGGCGCAATGACATCCGCGCTGCCGCCGCTGAGGATGCATAGGATGTCTGTTGTGGGATGCTGCTGGCGTTGCAAGGCGATTGCATAGGAAATAGCGCCGACTTGCGCGGCGATACAGCCGCTGATGATGGCGTCATCGGTGTTGTCGGCGAAGGGGGCAGGGATGACGGCGTGATCGCGGATCAGCGGCAATTGGGCGGTGCCGCCCGCCAATGCGCTGGCCATCAAGCCCAGTCCCGGCAAAATCATGCCGCCGCTAAATACACCATCGGCGCTGATGGCATCGATGGTGGTGGCGGTTCCGCAGGTAGCCAATAGCAGTGCTTGCCGGGGATATAGGCGATGCGCGCCGATGGCGGTGGCAAAACGATCGCAGCCCAGTTGGGCCGGATGGCGATAGGCGTTGCGTATTCCCGCCAATTGCGGGACTGATGCGAACCATTGCGGCAATAGCGCTGCGCCGAAGGTTTGTTGCAGCAGTTGTTGCAAACGCTCGCCAATCAGGCTACCAGCAACGTTGGAAATGATGACCCGGTCAATGGAAGGTAGCGCAAGGTTGCGCCAAGAAGAGGCCAGATCGGCCATGTCATGATGCGCAACAGAGCCGTATTCGCGCCAGACGGGCATGTCCTGACCCGCGTCGAGAGCCGTGAGCGCCCATTTAATTCGCGTATTGCCCGCATCAATTAATAGTATGTCCATCCTTACACTTCCTTGAGCCGCAACGAAATATCGCCTGCCATGATAGCGACAGGTTGCTCCTGTTGCGCGGTTTGCAGCAAAAAACGTCCCGTTTCATCGATTCCCAGCGCGATCCCTTCGTGCAGAATCTTGCCCTGATCGACAATGACGATGGGCTGACCGGTGTAGGCGTGCAGTTGCATCCATGGTGCGATAAACGGCTTGAGGCCATGCTGGGCAAACTGTTCCAACGTTTGGGTCAGACTCTCCAGAATGATGGCCATGAGCAGATTGCGGTCGGTAGCAATGGCATCGGCTGGCAGCGGCAAATTGGCGACGCGGCGGCCAAGTTGTTGGGCCATTTCGTCGGAGATGGCGAGATTAATGCCCACGCCGATGACCGCCCATGTAGAGCGCTCTCCTTTGCTGCCGCCGGCGCTTGCGGTTTCGATCAGAATTCCCCCCAGCTTGTCGCCGTTCTGGAGCACATCATTCGGCCATTTCAGACCGATGGCAGACTCCCCGGGCGCTTGCCCAAGATAGGTGTTTAACGCCGTTACTATCGCCACCCCGACCGCCAGCGGCAAGCCAACCAGTGTGTGCAGCGGCTGCTCAAAGTGCCACCCTAATGAGAACATCAACGCCGCAGACGGCGCAGAAAGCCAACTGCGCCCGGCGCGACCGCGACCGGCAGTTTGTTGTTCGGCAATGCGGAGGATGGGCGTCGTCGGGGCCGCCGTGTCCGTATTATTTATTCGCGCCAACAAATCGGCATTGGTCGAGCCGGTCTGCGCGACTACTTCGATCGCGATCTGATCGGGATGGCAGGCGGCGAGGGCAAAGATACGTTGGGCAGAAAGAGGAAATGTCATGCCGCGCATTGTAGCGGGATGCGCAGCGGCGCGAAATGAGATAAAAAAAAGTCCCAAGATAGAAGAGAGTTCTGGTGATAAAAGTCCGCATGAGCGAGATTTAGTCGCCAATCTCACTTAAACTTGCTCCATGCCACATCCCGACACTCAATTCTTTTCCCTTGCACTTGCCAACCGCAGCGGCGGGACTGGCGCTATTCGGGCAGAGCTGCAATGACAGGCCAGCCGCACACCCCACACACATCCTCGTTTGCGCGCGTCAGTTTATTGATCTATCTGTTGTTAATCGTCTATGCCAGCTGGTATCCATTCACCGGCTGGCGTGATGTCGGACTAGCACCGTGGGCTTACTTGACGGCGCCATTGCCGCACTACTGGACCGTGTTTGATGTCTGGACCAATGTTGTCGGTTATATGCCCTTGGGTCTGCTCACGGTATTGGTGCTGCCGCGCAAGATATCGGCGCTGGTGGCGGTGGTGCTGGTGAGCGTGGCCGGGATTCTGTTTTCCGGCACGATGGAGGCGGTCCAGACATGGTTGCCCACGCGGGTGTCGTCGAATCTGGATTTGTTGACCAACAGTTGCGGCACCTTGCTCGGTGCTGTGATGGGCGCGATAATCCGGCCCCGGTTTGGACCCGACAGCAAACTCTTGCAACTGCGGGAGCGTTGGTTCAATCGTGAAGCCAGTCACGGCATGGTCATGATTGCGCTGTGGCCGGTTGCGCAACTGGCACCGCTGAGTCATCTGTTTGGCTTCGGACAAGTGACCTTGACGTTGTCGAACTGGTTGACGGAGTGGTTTGAAGAGCCGGTGGATGTCACGGCCTGGTTGACCAACGATGCCCAGCTTTCAGCGCAGCAATATTGGATCACCGAGACGACTATTACCGCCTGCGGTATGATCGGTGCGGGTTTGACGCTGCTCATCGTATTGCGCAAGGGCGCGCCGAAAATGGTGCTGACCGCACTCTTGATTGCGCTCACGTTGCTGGTGAAGGCGTTTGCATCGGCATTGCTGTTCACGCCAGCGAATGCATTAGTTTGGTTGACGCCGGGCGCATTGACCGGTTTGCTAACAGGGACAATCGTGCTGATTTCACTCGGTTTTGCACCGCGGCGGTTGCAACGCTGGGTCGCTGCTATTGCGGTGACGATCAGTTTATTGATCGTCAACATTGTGCCGGATAACCCATATTTTTTAGAGTCGCTGCAAACCTGGACGCTGGGGAAGTTTCTCAACTTTAACGGCGCTGCGCAGTTTTTAGCCGTGTTGTGGCCATTTTTTACGCTGTGGTTCTTGTTTCATCCGATGCACCGCAGAAAAATCAAAGCAAAACTAAAACAGGCTGAAAATGCGAAGTTGCAAGAGAAAGCAAAAGACTCCGGTGTATGATTCTTGCCTGTTCTCCTTTCCGCTTTCCAGACTATTTCAGCCATGAGCAATAATCCTACTCAAGTCCCCGCCGATAATGTCGATGAGGCAAACCCTGCCGCGCCGTTTTATGCCCATCACGTCTTTTTTTGCCTCAATCAACGCGCTCCCGGCGAGCGCGTTTGTTGCGCCAACAACGGCGCGCAAGCCGCGCAAGAGCACGCCAAGCGCCGCATCAAAACACTCGGTCTGGCAGGCGAGGGCAAGGTCCGTATCAATAAAGCCGGTTGTCTTGAGCGCTGCGAAGAAGGCCCGGCGCTCGTGATCTACCCGGAGGGGGTCTGGTACACCTACGTCGATAACGACGATATTGACGAAATCATCGACGTCCATATCGTTGGCGGCAACATTGTCGAACGTCTGAAAATTTGATCTATCCACATCCATCGTCTTACAAAAACCATGAACGCTCAGACTGCACTTTTTTCTATCATCGGCCCCGCAGGTCAGCTTGAATGCGCCTTGGACCATCCCGATAGCGCGCAATTTCCTGCCCCGCGTGGCTTAGCCTTAGTCGCCCATCCGCATCCGTTGTTCGGCGGCACGATGGACAATAAAGTCGCGCACACTCTGGCGCGCGGGTTTCTGGCGCTCGGTTATGTGGCGGTGCGGATGAATTTTCGCGGCGTGGGGAATTCCGCTGGCGTGCACGATGAAGGCCGCGGCGAGACCGATGACATGGCTGTGTTGTTAGCGCATATGCGTGTGCAATATCCGACATTGCCGCTGGCCTTGGGCGGTTTTTCGTTCGGCACGTTTGTGCAGGCGCAATTGCAGCAGCGTTTGACAACGGCGGGCACCCCTGCCGAGCGGCTGGTATTGGTCGGCACCGCCGCCGGAAAGTGGGCCATGCCGAATGTGGATGCAAACAGCATTTTGATTCACGGCGAGCTCGACGAAACGATTCCGTTAACTGCCGTCTTTGACTGGGCGCGTCCGCAAGACATTCCCGTGATCGTCATTCCCGGTGCCGATCATTTTTTTCATCGCCGATTGCAACATATCAAGAACCTGATGGTCGAAATGTGGCATTGCTGATGGGTAACTGGCAAAAGCATTGTTTTCCTTGGCGACCCTGATAGTTGCCAGCGGTTCACGAGGCTATAATTCCGGCACCATTATTTTCAATTTTTTCGCGTAGTTCCGCCGTCTTTATGTATCGGTTCTGCATCTTTATTCGCATCTTTATTCCTATACCGACCTTCCCCCGCCCCCACATGAAAAAAATATTCGCAGCCTTAGCTGCAACCCTCTTTTCCGCCACAGTTGCCTTTGCCCAGACATCACTGCCATCGCCAACGGTAGCGGCCAAATCCTGGTTGCTGCTCGACACTACAAGCGACCAGATCGTCGCTTCCCAAGATCCGGATATGCGCGTTGAGCCTGCGTCGTTGGCCAAAATCATGACGGCCTATGTCGTCTTCGATGCGCTCAAGGACAAGAAACTGACGCTGGACCAAATGGTGAACGTGTCGGTACGTGCCTGGAAGGTCGATCCAAGCAGCTCCAAAATGTTTATCGATCCGGCTACGCCAGTGTCGATTAATGATTTGTTGTACGGCTTGATGGTGGTCTCGGGTAACGACGCCGCCGTGGCGCTGGCCGAAGCCGTCTCCGGGACAGAAGACGCGTTTGTGGTGCAGATGAACCGCGAAGCGCAACGCATGGGCATGAAAAATACCCATTTCGGCAATCCGCATGGTTTGCCTAGCGCCGACACCTACACAACGGCGCGCGACCTGGGCATCCTGTCCTCGCATGTCATCAATGATTTTCCAGAGTTCTATAAGATCGATTCGACCAAAAGTTTTACCTATAACAAGATCAAGCAACCTAACCGCAATCGCTTGTTGTGGCTGGACCCAACTGTGGATGGCATGAAGACCGGCCACACCAGCAGCGCCGGTTACTCCATCATTGCCTCGGCCAAGCGTCCTAACGGTACTGGCGAGCGTCGCTTGCTGGCCGTCGTCGTGGGGACCAATTCGGATCAGACGCGCACACAAGAAGCACAAAAACTCCTCAACTGGGGTTTCCAGAACTTTGACACCGTCAAGCTCTACGCCAAAGGCGAAGCAATGGCGACGCCGCAAGTCTGGAAAGGTGCCAAGAGCGAAATCAAAGTCGGCTTTAACCACGATGTATTCGTTACCGTACCAAAAGGCGTGGCAGAAAAAATCAAACCCGTGTTAGAGCGCACCGATCCGCTGATTGCGCCGATCAGCCAAAACGACAAAGTCGGCACGTTGAAAATCATGGTGGGCGATACGCTTCTGACAGAGTTGCCAGTATTGGCGCTGGAACAAGTCAATCAGGCGAGTATTTTTGGCCGGATTTGGGATTCGATTCGCTTGTTTTTCAAGAAACTGTAAGTAGTCGTTTGATCGGATGAGGTCCCATGACTGGGCCTCGACCTTGAAGTGGCAGAAAACGGCAGCTCAGGCTGTAATGCTGTTTAGTTAATCTATAACCGTTCGGGCTGAGTAGCCCATCGGGCGTATCGAAGTCAGCGTTAAGGCGCGTCTTCGATACGCTGCGCTACTCAGTCCGAACGGTATTCTTAACTTCACAGTATTACAGCTCAGGCTGCCGTTTTCTATGGGAAGACGGTGGGCCAAAGTTAATAAAACGCATCTTATTACCGCAATTTATACGCGCCAGGCATACTTTTTTTGCATACAGCATCGATCATCCTTGTGCCAGAATCATTATTCACCTCTACCAGAAAGCGGCTCATGCAAGATACGCAGCAAGACTCCATCCAAGATCCTATCGTCTACCTTAATGGCGTCATGACGCCGCTGTCGGAAGCGCGTATCCCGGTGCTGGACCGCGGCTTTATTTTTGGCGATGGCGTCTATGAAGTCATTCCTATCTATGCAGGTAAAGCATTCCGCTCAGAGCAGCATATGGCGCGTTTATTTCGCAGTCTGGCCGCCATCGGTATTCCAAATCCGCATAACAAGGAAGAGTGGATGGCCTTGATTCATCAAGTCGTCACCGCCTTTGGACAAGACGATCAGATGGTCTACATTCACGTCACAAGGGGTGTGGCCAAACGGGCGCATGCGTTTCCAAAAGAAGCCCTCACGCCAACCGTTTTCATCATGACCAATCCACTGGTATTGCCGACTGATCTGGTGCGTGCAAAAGGCGTATCCTGTATTTCTATGGAAGATCTGCGCTGGTTGCATTGCGAAATCAAGTCGATTTCTTTACTGGGCAATGTCCTGGCGGCGCAAAATGCGGCAGAGCACGGCGTGATGGAAGCGATTCAATTTCGCGATGGATGTTTGACCGAGGCATCGTCATCCAACGTCTGGATCGTCAAAGATGGCGTGCTGATGGCACCGCCGAAAAATAATCTGATTTTGGAAGGCATTCGTTACAGCCTGATCGAAGAATTGTGCGCCGCCGGCGATATCCAATTCACCGCGCGTCAGATCTCCTGCGACGAAGTCTTTGCCGCTGATGAAGTACTGCTGTCGTCAGCAACCAAGGAAATTTTGCCCGTCACCACGATAGACGGCAAAACTATTGGAAACGGCCTGCCCGGCCCCATTTACACGCAGTTATATCAGGCTTATCAGGGCGCAAAAGCAGCCTGGGCCTGATGTCTAAAGAGTAACTATTATGACTACGCCAATGATTCCCCCTGAAGACAGCCTGATCGTCTACCCCAGCGATTTCCCCATCAAAATCATGGGTCCGACGCATGATGCATTCGCCGACACCATCGTCGCTCTGGTGGTCGAGCACGATCCGACTTTTCATACCGGCAAGCTCGAAGTGCGGCCCTCGTCCAAGGGCAATTACACCGGCCTCACCGTGACGGTAGTGGCGACCAGCCGTGAGCAACTTGATAATTTGTACCGTGCCTTGTCGTCGCATCCGATGGTGAAAATGGTGCTGTAGTATTTAAATTGAGGTTGAATTGAGGTTGTATACGACACAAAGCAGTTGCCCCCATCACCCGGGCCAGCTGCTTTGTGCTTTAAATTGCGCGATTTCCCCCAGCAACCACCGATGAAAAGCCTGCACCTGCGGTTTCTGCATAGCCTCCGGCAGGCAAGCAAAATAGTACGAATTCGGACAGCGCACGACAACATCAAATAACCGCACCAGATCGCCGGAGCCGATTTCCTGCAAGGCAATTGCATGCCGCGTCAGGGCGATCCCCAACCCGTCGGACGCCGAGCGCAACAGCATCGATGCATCTTCCGTGCGCAAGCCACTGCTCGGTTCGGGCAGCGTAATGCCGGCGGCGGCAAACCAGGGTTGCCAGGACTCTTCGGTATCCATGCGCAGCAATGTAGCGTGCGCCAGATCATGCGGCGTCGTGGGCAAATGACCTTGCCGATAACGCGGGCTGGCGACAGGGTAGTAATAGTCATCCATCAGTTTTTCGACCACCATCCCCGGATACTGGCCCAGCCCAAAGCGAATCCCGACATCAATCTGCTCCCGCGCCAGATCTTGCAATTGGCTTGACGATTGCAGGTTGACTTCGGTATCCGGGTGCAAATCAATAAATTTCCATAAGCGCGGCGCCAGCCAGCGCGCGGCAAACGACGGTAAGGCTGAAATCGTCAGGCGCTTTTGTCGTGCATCGATGGATAAGGCGCTTGCGGCGGCGGCGATGTCGCTCAGTGCCTTGCGTATCGTCTCGGCAAAACGCTGACCCTGCGCAGTGATCGTGATGCGTTTGCCGTGGCGCGTAAATAAGTCCAGTCCTAACTCCTCCTCCAGCGCACGCACTTGATGGCTAATCGCCCCGGGCGTGAGATGTAGTTCCTGTGCCGCACGCGAAAAACTGTCAAAACGCGCTGCCGCTTCAAATGCACGCAATGCAGGAAGAGGAGGAAGTTTGCGTAAGTCAGTCATCGCTTCAGGGTGATTTCTAAGTGAATAAAATTAGCAAGAAAAAGGAAAATTACTCGTTTTGTTCAGATGTAACCAACAACTAGAATGATCTCACCGAACCAGCATTACATCGTATTTTAGTTGTGCACCACCGTCTGGATCGGCGAATGGAATATTTTTAATGCACGCGTTCATGACCATTAGTTGTATTTGGACAACGCACCCATAGTCCAACGGAGAAATATGATGAGAAAATTATTCACTAAAGCACTCCCGCCATCCCTTGCCATCGATGTCGGTCAGGTTGTGTCCTTGCACACCAACGTGGCCGAAACATTGCAAGTAACCTGTGGCCGCGTCTGGGTCACGGTTGCAGGGCAAAGCGATGACTATTGGCTGGGTGCCGGGCAGTATCTCAACGTTGCCGCGGGCAGCTACGTCGTCCTTGAAGCCGACAAGGGCCGCAGCGTGGTTGAAGTGCGGCAACTGCCACCTACCGCGATCTGTGCTGCACGCAGTGTCCGATGCCCACAGGGTGCATTTGCCTAATCTTCACACTCCAGCCACTGCAATGCGCCATGACAGACTTCGCTCGCCTCGCGCTGGAATGCTGGCGCGGCGGCCAGTGGCAACGTGAAGCTGATACTGACCATGTCCGTATGGATAGCGTCTCCCAGGGTTGCGCCGCTTTGCTGTAACAATCGGCGCAACGTCCCTTCCAAGGCATACGGCACCGCGGCGTGCAAGGTTGTCGTGGCGACCAATTCGATTTTTTCTGCGGTCAATAACGCCTGCGCCACCGCATCGGTATACGCCCGCACGAGGCCGCCAGCGCCCAGCCGGATACCGCCGAAATACCGCACCACCACCGCCAGAACTTGTTCCAAATCCTGATGCCGCAATACATTGAGCATCGGTAAGCCAGCGGTCCCGCCCGGCTCGCCATCATCGGACGCGCCCGAATGCCCACCAGCCTGCAAGGCCCAGCAAACGTGGGCCGCATTCGGATGCGCTAAGCGCAAACGGGCGACTTCTGCCAAGGCTTCGGGGCGGCCCGCGACGGCGGTGACAAAGCCGATGAAGACGCTTTTCTTAATATCAATTTTGCTATGGGCTGGGTGGGCTAAGCTGAATGCCATATTGGGTTCGGTGGTTAAAAAGTCAGAGATTGGCCGCTGCTCAATCGGGTATCCTAATGCGTTCTGATCGGCGGCAAGCACATTCCGCTGATTTTTCTTTTAATGCTATTGCTGCGACACTTCCAACTATGCCAAGAATTATCTCCGCCAATCTCAACGGTATCCGCTCCGCCACCAAAAAAGGTTTTTTTGCGTGGATGGCCAAGCAATCCGCCGACTTTATTTGCGTCCAGGAACTGAAGGCGCAAGAAGCAGATATGTCGCCCGACATGCTCGCCCCAGAAGGTTACGTCGGGCACTTTCATTATGCCGAAAAGAAGGGCTATTCCGGCGTCGGGCTCTACAGCAAGCGTGCGCCCAATGCCGTACGGATCGGCTTTGGCAACCCGGAGTTCGATGCCGAAGGGCGTTATGTCGAATGCGATTTCGGTGACCTCACCGTCATCTCACTGTATTGCCCCTCCGGCTCTTCTGGCGAAGAGCGGCAATTGGCTAAATTCCGTTTTATGGAAGCTTTCCTGCCGCATTTGCAAGCACTCAAAGCCAGCGGGCGCGAAGTGGTGATCTGCGGCGACTGGAACATCGCCCATCATGAGATCGATCTGAAAAACTTCAAAGGCAATAAAAAGAATTCAGGCTTTTTGCCGGAAGAGCGTGCATGGCTGACGCACTTGTTTGACGAAGTTGCCCTGGTCGATGTATTTCGCACCGTTGATCCTCGCGCCGAGCAATATACCTGGTGGAGCAATCGCGGTCAGGCGTGGGCCAAGAACGTTGGCTGGCGGATTGATTATCATATTTCAACGCCGGGCATTGCCGCCAAAGCGCATGCAGTGGCGATTTATAAGGATGAGCGCTTTTCGGATCATGCACCGCTGACGATTGATTACGCCGAAGCCTGAGTCCGCATCAAGAGAAATGAAAAAATCGCCCGAGTGGCGATTTTTTCGTGAGTGTGCGAATTTGTAAAACAATATGAAAGCCGTTCGGACTGAGTCGGCACGTAGTGCCGTATCGAAGATGTGCCGACGCAAGCAACTACTTCGATACGCCCTGACGGGCGACTCAGTGCGAACGGTGTTTTGAAATTCAAATGTCAACACGCCCTGGCCTTCAAGAGTCAGCACAATCAAACCAGCACTTCCCCCTCCACAAACACCTTCAATTCCCCTGCCCCAAACTGCGTCCACAATTCATTCGTCGTCAACGGCGCCGTCACAATCACGGCGACCCGATCTTTGGGCGTAGTGACTTGCGAAAAATCGACGGTGACTTCTTCATCGGACAACCTGGCCTCGGCAAACGGATGCTGGCGAATCAGGTAATACAAGTTGGTCGAGCAGTGGGCGAACAGCGCCGATCCGTCCGAGAGCAGCATATTAAACGTGCCGTGCTGTGCGATCTGGTGCGTTAGTTCACGTAAGGCAACAGTCAGTTGCGCCGTGCTCGGCAAGACGTCGCCAAAACGTCCGCGCAGCTCTTGCAAAATATAGCAAAACGCCAGTTCGCTATCGGTATTGCCAACCGGGTGGAATGCGCCGTGTAATGTTGGTGCAAATTCCTTCAAATCGCCGTTATGCGCAAACACCCAATAATGTCCCCACAGCTCGCGCACAAAAGGATGGCAGTTTTCCAGCGTCACCTGACCTTGCGTGGCCTTGCGGATATGGGCGATGACATTTTTCGATTTGATCGGACAACGCCGGATCAGCTCGGCCACTGGTGAGGCAACGGCGGCCTGATAGTCGACAAAATGGCGTACGCCGTTGCCTTCAAAAAAAGCAATGCCCCATCCGTCGCTATGATTGTCGGTGTGGCCGCCACGGGTGGCAAAACCGGTAAAGCTAAACACAATGTCGGTCGGCACATTACAGTTCATTCCAAGTAGCTGGCACATTTTTTAAGGTCGCGATAAGAAGAAAAACAGACCATAACGGTATCACGCAAGAATACTGAAAAAAAAGAAATAATAGGCCGGCGCAGTTGGTCAATAGGCGATCCCCTACACGCAATAATTATGCACACATTGAATATTGGTATTCATGTTTTATGCCTTCTAATGTATATTTTATAGGCAGAATGCTGGACTGAAATATACTTTTAATGACCGCGCATTCCGTTCCTGAAATAAACAAAAAGAGCACAAATACCTTTTGGTCAAATACACTTTTCCGTCCTGTTTTTGTGTGCGTTGGGCGTCTCACCCGTCACTTTTTCTGCTCCTCTTGATGAGCCGATCAAACCTGTCCCGCTCTCGTTACATCAAGACCCGGTGCGGGCCGAGCTTGGCCGTCAGTTGTTTAGCGATAAGCGTATCTCAGCCAATAATTCCGTCTCTTGCATGAGTTGCCATGATCTTGGTAAAGGCGGCAACGATGGCCGGGCACATTCTATCGGCTATACCGGCAAAGAGACGGATGTGAATGCACCGACGGTATTTAATGCCGCGCTCAATTTCAAGCAATTCTGGAATGGCCGCGCCGATTCGCTTGAATCTCAAATCGATTTCGTGACCCAGAGTCCGATTGAGATGGGGTCAACATGGCCGGACGTTGTACGCAAAATTGGGGAAGATGCCAAGTATCAGCATGCTTTTGCCGCCGCTTATAAAGATGGCGTCACCAAAGCCAATATTCAAAACGCGATAGCGACCTTCGAGCGCACCCTGATCACGCCCAATGCACGCTTCGACCAATATCTGCGCGGCGACCCTAAAGCGATCACCGCCGCAGAAAAAGTCGGTTATGAGAAATTTAAAAAGTACGGCTGCGTTGCCTGCCACCAAGGCGTCAACGTTGGCGGCAACATGTTTCAAAAGTTTGGCGTCATGGGCGACTACTTCAAAGGGCGTGGTAACGAATTAGAGGCCGATATGGGACGCTACCGCGTCACCATGGATGAGAACGATCGGCATGTCTTCAAAGTCCCCAGCTTGCGTAACGTCGCTCTGACGGCGCCCTATTTTCACGATGGCTCGGCCAAGACGCTCGATGCCGCAGTCGATATCATGTTCAAGTACCAACTTGGTCGTATCGGCTCTAAGGAAGACAAGGAGTCCATCATCTTGTTTCTTAATACACTTACCGGCGCGCCATGAGAAGGTCTGTGCTCCTCACGTTACGGCGTTCAAACTGGGTTCCCTTAGCTGTTCTGGGCTTACTACTGATGTTGGCCGTGATATTTTTGTACGAGAAGACGCGCGATTATGATCCATCGAGTTACGTCTCGAGCGTGACTTTATTACGCCAAATCAAGCAGGTCGATGCGCGTTGGGAACTCGACGCGATGAAGACCAAAATCGGTCTCAACAAAAATTACGATCCTTTGGCTGATCCTCTGCTTGAACTCAAAGAGTTGCAACAGAAGCTTGATGCGCTCACAGCAGGCAAGAAAGGCAGCGAAGCGCTTAAGCTCACCAAGGCTATAGCGGCGTTCGAGGGCGCAATGAAGGAAAAAGGTACTGCGATCGAGCATTTTAAGTCGCACAATTCAGTGCTCGAGAACTCCTTAATCTTTTTACCTTCTGCTGCCGAAGACATTCGGATTCGATTAAATCAAGGCCGACCACAAGATCAGGATGCGCTCAAAAGCATCAAAGTCGACCTCGATAAAGCGTTGATGGCAGGTCTGCTGTATGACGACAATGGCGGAACCAAAGAGATGGCCATCGAGATTGAGCAGATTCTGGATCGGATTGCCTCTAGCGCGAAAAATTTGCCAACGGACCTCACCGACAGAGTCGATATTTTCGCCTTGCATATGCGTACCATTTTGCGCGAGACCACCGCAGTGAGCGCTCTTTTGGATCGTATCGTCACCATGCCGACCTCCGCGCGTATCGACGACATTAACAACATACTCAACAAGGCACACCAAGTAACCGATATGCGGGAGGAGCAATATCGTCAATACCTGACGATATTTTCGACTGCCTTGATCGGTTTGTTTTTGTATGCGGCTTTCGGCCTCATTCGTGGCCACGTTATCAACCGTATTAACACCGAACTGCAGCATGTCAACGACAGCCTTGAGAGACGGGTAAAACAACGCACAAACGAACTCGGCGAGGCACAGGCCCAATTGGTCACATCAGCGCGTTTGGCGGGGATGGCTGAAATCGCCACCAACGTGTTGCATAACGTTGGCAATGTACTCAACAGCGTCAACGTCTCAGCAGTACTGGTCAGTAAACAAATGCGTGCCTCCAAATTACAAGGACTGAGCCGTGCGGTGCAGATGATCAACGAACAGGCTGCTGATCTGGGAACATTTCTTACGCTGGACCCGAAAGGAAAGATGCTCCCGGACTATCTCAATAAGCTGGTAAAGGTCGTCACAGCAGAGCAGCAGGGGATTATCGAAGAACTGGCCCAGCTCACTAAAAGCGTCGATCACATCAAGGAAATTATTGCCACGCAACAATCGTATGCAGGCGTTTCTGGTGTTTTCGAACAGTTTGAAGTGCGTGAACTGATTGAAGATGCGCTACGTATGGGGGCCGGTTCACTCTCGCGCCATCATGTCGCAGTGGTAAAGGAGTTTGATGACGTGCCGCCATTGTGGCTCGACAAGCATCAGGTGTTACAGATACTGATTAACCTCCTTGGCAACGCTAAACAGGCAATGAATGACCGGTCTGCGCACCCACACCAGATCACACTGCGTCTACGCAAGACGGAAAGACAGACGGTAGAGATTCATGTCGTCGATAACGGCGAAGGAATTCCACCCGAAAATCTCACCCGGATCTTTGCGCATGGCTTCACGACCCGTAAAACGGGCCACGGTTTCGGGCTGCATAGTTGCGTACTTTCAGCGCAAGAAATGGGCGGCAGTCTGACCGTGCAAAGCGAAGGTTCAGGCAAAGGTGCGACCTTCATGCTCGAACTCCCCATAAAAGAAAAAGAAGAGGTATTTTGATGACCCAACCGCAAAACCGGCGCATCTTGCTTATCGATGATCTGCCTTCTATCCATGAAGATTTTCGCAAAATACTATGGGGCGCCAATGCCGCGTCCGAACTGGATGACGACGAGGCCGCCCTGTTCGGTACAGCGGCGCCGATTTCTGCCATTACTTTCGAACTTGATTCAGCCTATCAGGGCCAGGAAGCAATGCTCAAGGTAAGCACTTCGCTAGAACACGGACTGCCGTATGCGATGGCGTTTGTTGATATGCGCATGCCACCGGGATGGAATGGCGTCGAAACCATCAAACATCTCTGGCAAGCAGATCCGCGCTTACAGATTGTGATTTGTACCGCCTATTCGGACTACTCCTGGGAAGAAATATTATCCCAGCTCGATGTCTGCGACCGGCTGTTGATCCTCAAAAAACCGTTCGATAATATCGAGGTTTTTCAGCTGGCCAATGCGCTCACCACCAAATGGGCAATGACGCAGCAGGCGGAGTCGCACATGGACCGCCTCGAAGAGCAGGTGGCCGCCCGCACGCTGGAGCTTAAAACTGCCAATGACGCCTTGCTCCAACAGATTGTTGAGCGCAAGTTGATTGAGCAGGCGCTACGCTTGAAAGATCAGGCCATCGAAGCGGCCATCAATGCCATCTTTCTCACCAACAATAGTCTGCCCGACAATCCGATCGAGTATGTCAACCCCGCCTTTGAACGGATGACCGGCTATACGCAAGCCGAAGTCATGGGTAAAAATATGCGTTTTTTGCTGGGTCAAGATCAAGACCAACCTGGCATGCAAGTCATTCAGGAGGCGATGCAAAACGCTGGCGAGGGCCGGGCAGTCTTGCGCAACTATCGCAAAGATGGCACGCCATTTTGGAGCGAATGCCACATCGCCGGTGTGCATGATGACGTGGCTACTGCCGCCCACTTTGTCGTCGTTCTCAACGATATAACCGAAGCAAAACAACTAGAGCAGCAACTACAGCATCGCGCCAACTATGACGCCCTGACCGCGTTGCCAACGCGCACCTTATTCATGGACCGCCTGCTGCCAGCTATCGCCATTGCAGAACGCCAGCAACGCCCAATGGCCGTGGCCTTTTTTGATCTGGATCGATTCAAATGGATCAATGACACGCTGGGGCACGATGCGGGAGACAGTTTATTGCAAGAAATTGCGATGCGCCTGAGCGAGTGTGTGCGCACCTCCGACACCGTGGCACGCATCGGCGGCGATGAATTTGTGATTTTGCTGCACCCCGATACGACCGACAGCGACCCTGCCACCGTCATGCAACGCATCGTCGAACGCGTCGCCCAGCCGATCACTTTGAGAGGCGAACAACACAGCGTCACTTGCAGTATCGGAGTGAGTGTTTTTCCGCAAGACGGGCATGATGCCGATACGTTGCTTAAGCATGCGGATGTGGCGATGTATCAGGCTAAGAAATTGGGGCGCAATAATTATCAGTTTTATGGGGAAGAAACGGCTAATAAGGTTGGCACCGGAGTGGCGCAAGTTGTTGGGGAGAATGCGTGATGACTGGCTCAACTCGGTCTGCAAAGCTAATTGTTACGCAGGCCCTACACCAAAATAATGGTATCGCTATAGCGTGACACCATGACGTCGTGCGTGAGCAGACGCATTGGTTCTGCCAGTGCCTGCTCCACCAAAAGGCGATCAAACGGGTCTTGATGATGGTTTCCCAGATCGCCAACGATCGCAGCATGCTCTGGTTCAACGGCAAGGAATTGATATCCGGCCCGGCGGAAATAGTGCAGTGCTTCTTGACCTGATATGGGCATCGTTTCTTTGCCAAGGCTGTGCTTGATCGCAATTTCCCATACATTGACAGCGCTTACCCAAACATGACAGCGCGGTGCTAAAAGTAGCTCACGCGCGTTGGTCGAAAGCTTAGGATCGTCAGTAATGGCCCACAGTGCCACATGGGTATCGAGGAGCAAATGCAAGATGTCGCTCCAAGAAACAATTTGGCAACGTCATCGTTACAGACATCGATATCATCAGCTACTTTAAAAGCACCTTTCGCAACGCCAATTCGCAAGTCGCTATCGGGTAGACCCATTGACACTAATTTTGCTGCCGGTCGCCCGTTCCTGGCAATAATAATTTCACGTTCCGTCCCTTGTTCAATGGCTTCGACCAGGCGAGATAAGCTGGATCTGGCTTCTGGCATGTTGACGGTATGCATGATGATGCTACTAAAATTTGTATGGTCTAGTCTTGTTTGGCTAATGAGTACAATCAAGATTTATGCAA
Organism: Glaciimonas sp. GG7; assembly: GCF_052976905.1. Classification (NCBI taxonomy): domain Bacteria; kingdom Pseudomonadati; phylum Pseudomonadota; class Betaproteobacteria; order Burkholderiales; family Oxalobacteraceae; genus Glaciimonas; species Glaciimonas sp. GG7. The sequence goes on from NZ_JBRIIQ010000001.1 coordinate 206,089, forward strand.
GGACTGCCATGATGAAGTCAAACGAATCTTCGGTCGGCGAGGGGTAGAGTCTGCCGTGATTTATGCTAACGTCACCGACGGTGCTCAACACGCCACAACAAGCGGTACGCCCGACTCGACAGTCGTGGTTTTTTTTCGTCCATAGATCATCATGGCCGGGTAATGCGCAGCCATACAAGACCCGCAAGGGGAAATCTGCGAGCCGACTAGTTGCGGTGTTGAAGTACCTGGCCGCCTCCTCAACAGAGGCGGGTTTTTTAATAAACCTACCAGGAGTTCATGATGACTAAAACCGCTTCACATCCCCACGTATCTGCCGCACCCGAACCAACTCCCCCAAAGCAAGCCCCCGAGTCCACCGATCAGCCCCATCTGTCAGGCCTCTCTGAGGACGATAGTTATCAATTGTATGAAGCGCGTTGCATGCTCCAATTGTTGGAGGATCTGGCGACGCAAGAGGCCCATCGTGAGGTCATCGTTTCAAGACAATCGTTAGCAGTGATGATGGGAGTGATACGGGAGAAACTGGTTTTTAGTACCGGCTAATATTTGTACGATGATGGGCTTGAAAGTACGGGCCTATGACGTTAGCGCAGATGGCGGATTAAGGTTTATTCTTCATAAATGAATGCCCCTGACTGTACAAGATCAGGGGCTCGAAAAAACACCAGCGCAAGGCCTGAGGAAGCGTTCTATTATGACTTTGAAAGCTTTTCGAGTCCCCGAACTTTGTGCACGTCTTCGATGGATTCGCTAATTAGAAAACTGGCATGTAGTCAGGTTAAGTTGCTTCAAGGCGAGGCCTTGTCCCCCCCCGTAGCCGTTGGTGCCGGAAGGGGCTGGGAGAATCGGGGGCGTCACAAGATTTGCCGCTTCTACTGCGGTAATTGGGTCAAGCGCGTCCACTGCTACTGTTATTGTTTGAAGGGGGAGGGGAGAAGCGTTATATGAGGGGCTTTGATATGAAACGGTGCAGTTGTAACTACCAATTTGGATGGGTAGTAATTGGGCCTGTACGGTCAGGGAATACGATGCCAAGGGAAGGGTTAATATTGCTAACTTCGCATAAAACCCCCATCGTTTTTTATTGCCTGCTGGTGGTTCCACTGATGAGGACGTGGTTACACCGATCTTACTGTTTCTGAGATTTTTGTTCATTTTGTTGCCTTTAAAGGTTTCGAAATGGAGTACCAAATGTGAAGTGCCTTCAGACTGGAAGGAGCACTTTTTGAGTGTAGGTTTTTTTTAAAATATTGCAATTGAGAAATTATTCTACTGTTGCCATTGAAGATTTTTCTCGAATAGTGCAGCGCTGGAGATAGGAACTACGTCATCAAAAAATACTAACCGTGCCTGAGCAAGCCTACAGCCGTGCCACTCTTGGTTTGTACGAACTCACCCGGGTCGAAGTGTTGCGTGACCTCTACGTGTGGGCTTATGAACGCTCGACGCAAGAATATATGGCCATCTAGCAAGAGTGATCCGAGCCTGATTCTGCCCGTCTCGCCTGGCGCGATCTCATCAAACAGACGATGCGTGCGGTGGTGTTGCGTCCCCAAACAGATCCGCTTAGCATCATTGCGCACAGCGTGACCGAGCAGGTGGCAGAACCTGAGCGTGAAAATGTGCAGGCGTTGATTGTTGCCCAATTGCAGCGACTGCATGAGGGTATGCTGGCACGCTACGGGCTGCGGCCTGCGGCCTTTGTGGCGTGGAAAAAGGGGCGAGCAGAGGAGTAAATGTTGCTATGCTATCGCCTTTCCACCGGCCAACCGCCAAGCCGACGAACCTATTTACGGAGTAGTACACATGGCCTCTTTACAAGAGCAGTTTTTAAAAGCCGGCTTGATCGATAAAAACAAAGCCAAACTGGCTAATCAAGACAAGAACAAACAGAAGAAGATGGAACGCCGCACCGGCACGGAAAGTGTCGATGAAGCCCGTTTGAACGCAATCGAGACGCAACGTAAAAATGCCGAGCGTGCGCGTGAACTCAATGCCCAGCGCGATGCCGCCGCCACGCAAAAAGCGATCCTCGCGCAAATTACGCAAATGGTGCAGAAAAATCGCCAGAGCAAAGGTATCGGCGACATCGCCTACAACTTTACCCACGGCACGAAGATCGAACGGATCTATGTCTCGGCAGCGGTTCAGGCGCATTTATTGGCCGGGCGGCTGGTGATCGTCTGCCAAAACGGGGCTGTTGAATTGGTGCCCAGAATAGTCGCCGACAAGATCGCCGAGCGCGATGCCTCAATGGTTGTGCGGGTCAACAAAACCAGTACCGAGATCGATGCGGATGATCCGTATGCGGCCTTTCAGATTCCGGATGATTTGATGTGGTAGGGCTGGCGGCTTGATATTTGGTCGAGCCAAAGTAGTTTTGAGTAAAAATAAACCGCATAGCTATGCGGTTTATTTTTTGGCGCAATAGCATCATTTCGCCTATGCAAGCACCTTAAAATGTATGCTAACTTCGCCAACGGTGCTGAACACACCACGACAAGCGATACGCCCGACTCGACAGTCGTGGTTTTTTTTCGTCCATAGATTAACCATGGCCGGGTAATGCGCAGCTATACAAGACCCGCAAGGGGAAATCTGCGAGCCGACTTGTTGCGGTGTTCAAGTACCTGGCCGCCCTTTTGCAGGGGCGGGTTTTAACAAACTCACCAGGAATCTATGATGACTAAAGCCGCTTCACCTCCGCACGCATCTGCTGCATCCAAACAAAACCCCCCACCCAAGCAAGCCCCTGAGTCCGTCGATCAGCCCGACGAGATAGGCATGACCGAGGACCAACATTATCAATTGTATTAGGGCCTGTTGCCATATGATTTGGGAGTGCGAATGCGCGGCAGGCGTTGCGTGCCTAGGCGCCGGGACGCGGCGTAGCGGTGCTACGGCAAGGAGCAGCAACAACGGCATGCGACGCCTGCAGCCGTTCCCGAAGGGTTCCAACCAAAACGTGCGCTGGCCGCGTTGCATGGCTTGCTGGGGCACTAGCCCCAGCAACGCCACGCGCCTTGCCAGCACACGTTTTGGTTGGAACGCATCTCCCAAATCATATGGCAACAGGCCCCAGGCGCGCTGCATGCTCCAATTGCTGGAGGAGCTGGCGCACGATGATCGTGAAGTTACCGTTTCAAGGCAATCTTTAGCCGTGATGATGGGAGTGATCAGGGAGAAACTGGTGGTGAAAGAGGTTGCGCTTGCATCGCAGTCAACGAAGCATGTCTGCGAGAAACATTTTCAGGATAGCGGCTTCGCTTGACCAGTACCCAGTGATCTTTGGTAGGTCATCAACGACATCGTTCTGGCGACGATGATAGAAAATATGCTGGCCAGGCTCTGGCAGTACCGTACCGGGCGCAAAATTTTGTACGGAAATAAAAGCCATTTTCAGCGGCCCCAAGGTCATCAGTCCGAGCACCGCCCGATGGCAGATCGGGCATTCCCCACGGCGGGCAGCTGGCGGCAATCGATGCTTCTTGAACACAATCCCGTGCTGAGCAGGTAACACAACGGAGCGCGCCCACATGGCGACTAGGTCTGTGTAGGGTTGTTTGAACTGCGCCTGACAAAGCGTGCAATGACAAAAAGCCCTCCCGATCGGTTGCCCTATAACGGTGAAGCGCGATGCGCCGCAACGGCATGCACACGCATGATGGATCGGTGAATGTTCTCTGGTATCCATCGGATAGTTCTGATTGTTGTTGAGGTGGTGGGAGTGTAGGAGTTCTTCACAATAGTGCAATTGAGAAAGCACTCTAACTTGCAAGGAGATTTAGTAGGTACCTAAAAACACAAAGAGGAAATGATGGAAACTAAAGTGAGTGTCAAAGAATTTCGAGCAAATCTGCCTGCATATCTTAAGTCTTTGTCGCCGATTGTTATTACGCGTCATGGGGAAATAATCGGCTACTACATTCCGGCACATCATGATTGCACTCAGAAGTTGGATGGGCTTAAGCAGGCTGTGGAAAAATTGCAGGCGATGATGCTAGCTTTGCACGTATCGGAAGATGACGTTGTTGCAGATTTTAAGGTGCGCCGAGCTGCTGATAAATGATGATCAGGCACGCGTAGTGAATGGGTTATCAGGGAAAGTTATCGGACCGCTACAGTCTCTCGATTGAACCCTCTTCATCCTGAACTTGTACTTTAAGTTAATGCGCAATAGGTGTGATGGCCGGAGCACCGCGCAGTAGTCCTTCTGTACTGAGATCTTCGTCGACATCCGGCCAATGAATGCCGTAACCGCCGCCAGCGATTTGCCAGTGTGAACGCTGTTCTTGCGTCGCATCCGCCAAGCGTGGAAACCACACCAGCGGAACCGCTATTTCTCTGCCATCCATTAACTCAACAGAAATCCGATCAGCATCAATTGTGACCGATTTCACTCTTGTATCAGTATGTGTCTGTGTCAAAGTAGTCATGCCATGCCTCTAAAAGAGTTTTTTGATGTTCACGTACTAAGCGCAATAGTATGCCGAGTTCTTTTGCTGAAAATCCAATAACGCGCTAAGGCAACATTTTCAGTCCAAAACTTCGCTGATATATTTTCTCTATCAATATGTATGTGTGGCGGTTCATTTGGTTCGTGGCTGTAAAAGTACAGTCGGTAGGTTCCAATTCGCATAATTGTGGGCATAAATAAACCTCCTTTTCAGCGAGTATAGTCAATTTGACGTGTTTATCGCGCCTCTTTTTCAGGTGTCATCAATCCCCCAAAGGCAACGGACTAGCCGCCTTAATCTCCTCCAGACACACCATCGATTTCACCCCCGCCACCCCCGGCACCTGCATGAGCCTATCTGTCAAAAACGTCGACAGCGATTTCAAATCACTGGCCACCACTTTCAGCAAATAATCGAAATCCCCCGAAATCGCATAGCACTCCAGAATTTCCGGAAATGCGCGGATGACTTTTTCGAACTTGCGGACTTGTTTGAACTGTTCCCGCGCAATGTTGATGCTGACAAACGCTGTCACCCCCAAGCCAATTGCCGCCGGTTCGACCTGCGCTGCATAGCCGCGAATAAAGCCTTCTTTTTCCAGTCGTTGCACGCGCCGGTAGCATTGCGGCGCGGACAGATTGACCTGCTCGGAGAGCTCAACATTCGAGGCCCGGCCATTGGTTTGCAGGGTGCGTAATAAAATCCGGTCGTAGCGATCCAGAATTTCCATATATATCCTTAACAATGCACGATTCGTGCATAAAAGTGAGAAACCATGCGTCATTATGCATAAATATTTCTCACCATAGTGTCTATCATGTAACTGTAAATAAAGTGTATAGGACTTACGCAAAATCGCCCCAGCGGCGTTATCCCTCCTGGCCTTACGTTCGTAATGTCTTCGTCGGTCTGCCTTGCTGGAACAATTTTGCGTAAGCCCTATAAAGTGTAAAAAAACTCGGAGCCGACCATGAAAAACCCCGCCATCGCCCTCGAAACCCGTTATTGCGCGCACAACTATGCCCCGCTGCCGGTGGTCCTCAGTCACGGGCGCGGGGTCTGGTTGGTCGATGAGAACGGCAAGCATTATCTGGACATGATGTCGGCCTATTCCGCGGTCAGTTTCGGTCATAGCAACCCGGTCTTAGTAGCCGCGCTGACCCATCAGGCGAGTCGGCTGGCGGTGACTTCGCGGGCGTTTTATACCGATCAGCTCGGGCCGTTTTTGCAATTGTTGTGCGAGATGACCGGGCAGGACAAAGCATTGCCGATGAATAGCGGGGCCGAAGCGGTGGAGACCGCCCTCAAGGCCGCCCGTAAATGGGGTCACAAAGTCAAAGGCATTGCTGACAACAGCGCTGAAATCATCGTCTGCAACGGCAACTTTGGCGGGCGCACCACCACCATCATCGGCTTCTCGTCCGAGCAGCAATACCGCGACGGGTTTGGTCCCTTTGCACCTGGCTTTGTGTCGATCCCGTTTGGTGACGCCGCCGCGCTGGAAGCGGCGATCACGCCACGCACGGCGGCATTTTTGGTCGAGCCGATTCAGGGCGAGGGCGGCATCATCGTACCGCCCGACGGCTATCTGGCCGCTTGTCGTAAAATCTGCACGCGGCACAACGTCTTGCTCATTTGCGATGAAGTACAAACCGGTTTGGGCCGCACCGGCAAGCTGCTGGCCTGCGATCATGACGGCATCAAACCGGACGGCTTGATCCTCGGCAAAGCGCTCGGTGGTGGCTTGTTGCCTGTGTCCGCTTTTCTTGCCAGCGAAGAAGTCATGGCGGTGTTCTCGCCGGGCGACCATGGCAGTACTTTCGGCGGCAATCCGTTAGCCGCTGCCGTCGGGCACGCTGCTTTATTACTGCTGCGCAACGATCATTTGGCAGAGGCTGCAGACCGTATGGGCCATCGCTTGCAATTGGGATTGCGTGCGATTAAGCACCCGGCAATTCGCGCCGTGCGAGGCAAAGGCTTGCTGATCGGCGTTGAGCTGGACCCTGCCATTATTTCGGCGCGGGGGTTTTGTGAACTGTTGCTGGGCTTAGGGCTGCTGACCAAAGATACGCACGAAACGGTGGTGCGTTTTGCGCCGCCGCTGACAATTAGCGCCTCCGAAATTGATACGGCACTGAGCATTATTCATCAGGCATTTGCGAGTTTGCCTCTCGCTGAACCCGCTACACCCACTGAAAGGAGTTACGCATGACCCATTTTGTGCACGCTGGATTGGAAAACACTATCGGCAAAACTGATTTTGCCAACGCCGACTTTTCCGCCGCATCGGTAGCCACGGCGATCAAGCCCACCTATTTGATGTGCGCGCCGGACCATTTTGAAGTGTCCTACGTCATCAATCCGTGGATGGCGGGCAATATTTCGCTGGGAAACCGTAGTCTGGCGCAGCAGCAATGGGAGGCGTTGGTCGCGGCCATTTCAAGCGTCGCACACGTGCAAAAGATGCAGCCCGAGGCGGGCGTGCCGGACCTGGTATTTACCGCTAACGGCGGCGTCGTCCGCGGTGAGAAAGTGGTGCTATCCCGCTTTCGCCACATTGAGCGGCAAGCCGAAGAAATCCATTTTGAGCGCTGGTTCGCCGCACATGGCTACGAAGTCCTCAAGACGCCGCCGGGCTTGCCGTTTGAAGGCGCGGGCGACGCGTTGCTGGATCGGCACGATGACTTGCTCTGGTTCGGTCACGGTCATCGTTCTGACGAGGCGTGTGCCGCGCCGTTATCGCAGATGTTGGAGATTGCGGTGCAGCCGTTGCGGTTGGTCGATCCACGCTTTTACCATCTGGATACGTGCTTTTGTCCGCTCGATGGCGGCAATTTGCTGTATTTTCCAGACGCCTTCGATGCCGCATCGCAAGCCGCCATCGCTGACCGAGTGCCAGCCCATCGCCGCATGATCGTCAGCGCCGCCGATGCGCTGGCGTTTGCCTGCAACAGCGTCAACAGTGGCGAGCATATTTTTCTCAACCGGGCCTCGTCCGGCTTGGTCGCCATGCTCGCACGCTATGGGTATACCGTGCATCAGACGCCCTTGACCGAATTCTTGAAGGCTGGCGGCGCAGCGAAATGCCTGACGCTCAAACTCAATGAGCCGACTGCTTCTGTCGCAACGGCAGTCTCAACGGCCTTTGACACCACATCGGTTGCGGTCGATGTTGGTTGATCCCTATGGCCTGGAGTGTTGTTATGGTGCAAGCCATTACGCGACGGGCCAGCAATGAAGTCAATGATCTAACGTATAATTTGAGCCAACTTCCGCATGCTTAACCCGGCGCTTTTTGCGACCGGGTTTTTTGCATTTTTGACAGCGGTTCCCCATTGCACGACAGTAAATTCAGATTGAGTCAGCCCATGAAGCCCATCGCCACCGTCACCTCTCCGACTGAAACCCGCCTGCGCCAGTTGTTATCGGAGCGCATTCTCATTCTCGATGGCGCAATGGGCACCATGATTCAGCAATACAATTTGAGTGAAGAAGACTATCGGGGCGGTCCAAACGGACGCTTTATCGGCTTTCAGGGGCCGGGGCGGGAATTGTTTGTCAAAGGCAACAACGAACTACTTTCGCTCACGCAACCGCACATCATCAGCGAAGTCCACGAGCAATATCTGGCAGCTGGCGCTGATCTGATCGAAACCAACACCTTTGGTGCTACCACCGTTGCTCAGGACGACTATCACATGGCGCATCTGGCCTATGAGATGAACGTCGCCTCGGCACGCTTGGCACGGGCGGCTTGCGATAAATATTCGACGCCGGACAAGCCGCGTTTTGTGGCCGGTGCACTTGGCCCCACGCCAAAGACTGCCTCGATTTCACCCGACGTGAACGATCCGGCAGCGCGTAACGTGACTTTCGATCAACTCGCCAAAGCGTATCTGGAACAAACTCGCGCTTTGGTCGAAGGCGGCTCCGACGTGTTGCTGGTCGAAACCATTTTCGACACCCTCAATTGCAAGGCCGCGTTGTTTGCGATTGATACTTTTTTTGAAGAATCCGGCCTGCGTTTGCCGATCATGATTTCCGGCACGGTGACTGATGCATCCGGACGGATTTTGTCGGGCCAGACCGTACCTGCTTTCTGGAACTCCATTCGCCACGCCAAGCCGCTGACCGTCGGGCTGAACTGCGCCTTAGGTGCCGCGCTGATGCGGCCTTACGCCGAAGAGTTATCCAAGATCGCCGACACCTTTGTCTGCATTTATCCCAACGCCGGTTTGCCCAATCCGATGAGCGACACCGGCTTTGACGAGACGCCGGACGTCACCTCATCGCTGCTCAAAGATTTTGCCGACAGCGGCTTCGTCAACATCGCTGGCGGCTGCTGCGGGACCACGCCGGATCACATTAAAGCGATTGCCGATACGGTCGCCAATATCGCGCCGCGCCAGGTGCCGCAGACCACGCACGAGTTGCGCTTGTCTGGTCTGGAACCATTTACCATCGACGAGAGTTCGTTGTTCGTCAATGTCGGCGAGCGCACCAACGTCACCGGCTCTAAAGCTTTCGCCCGTCTGATTCTCAACGAACAATACGACGAAGCGTTAGCTGTTGCGCGTCAGCAGGTTGAAAATGGCGCACAGATTATCGACATCAATATGGACGAAGCGATGCTCGATTCGCTGGCCGCCATGACGCGCTTTTTACATCTGATTGCCTCCGAGCCGGACATCGCTCGCGTGCCGATCATGATCGACTCATCTAAATGGTCGGTGATCGAGGCCGGGCTGAAATGCGTGCAAGGCAAAGCCATCGTCAACTCCATTTCGATGAAAGAGGGCGAGGCTGAATTTATTCGTCAGGCCACACTGTGCCGTCGTTATGGCGCGGCGGTCATCGTCATGGCCTTTGATGAAAAAGGGCAGGCCGACACCTATGAGCGCAAGATTGAAATCTGCAAACGCGCCTACGATATTCTGGTTGAGCAAGTGGGTATCTGGCCGGAAGATATTATTTTCGATCCCAATATTTTTGCCATCGCAACCGGGATCGAAGAACACAATAATTACGCCGTAGACTTCATCAACGCCACGCGCTGGATTCATCAAAATCTCCCCTACGCCAAGATCAGCGGGGGCGTCTCTAACGTCAGTTTCAGCTTCCGCGGCAACGATCCGGCGCGTGAAGCTATCCATACCGTATTTTTGTATCACGCCATTAAAGCTGGGATGACCATGGGCATCGTCAACGCCGGGATGGTGGGCGTCTATGACAGTCTGCCTGCTGAATTGCGCGAGCGGGTTGAAGACGTTGTCTTGAATCGGCGCGATGATTCCACCGAACGGATGATTGAAATTGCCTCGACCTTAAAGGCCGGGGCCAAGAAAGAAGAAGAAACCCTGGAGTGGCGCGGCGGCACGGTGCAACAGCGTCTGTCGCACGCCTTGGTGCAGGGGATCACGCAATGGATCGTGGAAGACACCGAAGAAGCGCGTCAGGAATTGCTGGGCAATGGCGGGCGTCCGATTCATGTGATCGAAGGGCCGTTGATGGATGGGATGAACGTGGTCGGCGATTTGTTCGGGCAGGGAAAAATGTTTCTGCCGCAAGTCGTGAAATCGGCGCGCGTGATGAAGCAGGCGGTGGCACATTTGATTCCCTTCATCGAAGAAGAAAAACGCCTCGATGAAGAACGCACCGGTATCGCCGCCAAGCCGAAAGGAAAAATCGTTATCGCCACCGTCAAAGGCGACGTGCACGATATCGGCAAAAACATTGTTTCTGTGGTGCTGCAATGTAATAACTTTGAAGTCGTCAACATGGGCGTGATGGTGCCGTGCTCGGAAATTCTGGCGATGGCAAAAGCGGAGAATGCCGACATTATTGGCCTGAGCGGTTTGATCACGCCATCGTTGGAAGAGATGGCCTACGTCGCCAAAGAAATGCAGCGCGATCCGTATTTTCGCAGCGTCAAAATGCCGCTGCTGATCGGCGGCGCCACCACCAGCCGGGCGCACACCGCCGTCAAGATTGCGCCCAATTATGAAGGCCCGGTGGTCTACGTGCCGGACGCCTCGCGCTCGGTGTCGGTTGCGCAATCGCTGCTCACGCCAGAACAACGTGATCAATACATTGCTGAAATTGCGGTCGATTACGAACGCATTCGGGTCCAGCATGCGAACAAAAAAGCGGTGCCGATGCTCACGCTCAAAGACGCACGTGCTAATCGGATGAAGTTGGATTTCGCGCCCGTCAAACCAAAATTTATCGGTCGCCGTCTGTTTAAAAATGTCGATCTCGGCACGCTGGCGCGCTACATCGATTGGGGGCCGTTTTTCCAGACCTGGGACTTGGCCGGACCATATCCTGCCATCCTCACCGATGAAGTGGTCGGGGACGCGGCAAGTAAAGTATTTGAAGAAGGGCAGGCGCTGCTCAAGAAAGTGATCGACGGTCGCTGGCTCACGGCTAACGGCGTTATTGCGCTGTTACCGGCTAACACTGTCAACGACGATGACATCGAGGTCTATACCGACGACACCCGCACCAAGGTGGCCTTTACCTACTACGGCGCACGTCAGCAAACGGTCAAGCCGATCATCGACGGCGTGGCGCGACCGAACCAATGCTTGTCCGATTTCATCGCCCCGAAATCGTCCGGCATCGCCGATTACATCGGTATGTTTGCGGTCACCTCCGGCATCGGTATTGAGAAATACGAAAAGCGTTTTGAGGACGCGCACGACGATTATTCATCGATCATGCTCAAGTCGTTGGCCGATCGTTTAGCCGAAGCGTTTGCGGAATATTTGCACGAGCGTGTGCGTAAAGATTTGTGGGGTTATGCGCCGGGTGAAACCTTGTCTTGCGAAGACTTGATCAAAGAAACCTACAGCGGAATCCGCCCCGCACCCGGCTATCCGGCCTGCCCGGAACACACGGTCAAGGCCGACATGTTCAAGGTCTTGCAATGCGAAGAAATCGGCATGCTGCTCACCGAATCGTTTGCCATGTTTCCGGGTGCTGCGGTATCGGGGTTTTATATGGCGCATCCGGAATCGAAGTATTTTGTGGTGGGTAAAATCGGCGACGATCAGGTCAACGATATGGCCCAGCGGCGCGGGGTGGCCAAGGATGAAATTGAGCGTTGGATGGCGCCTAATTTGTCGTAACTTTACACATTAGCAATAGGATGCAAAGCGGGCCATTGAAGATGGCCCGCTTCGACGTTTACAGCCCCTATTTTTAGATGAATGTTCTTATCTCAATAAAGATAATTCCAATTGTTTTTAAGGAATTTCTGGCATCGGGAACTTGCTTGTGAGTGATAAGGTCGGATGCGCTTTGACGCCTTGAATAGGGAATCAAAAAATGTGCTCATACCGAATCGACCTCAATAGGACAAGCTAATGGACCGTAATCAGCAAGCAAATCAGCAAGCAAATTCAGCATTCCCTTTATGTCAAATCCAAGGTGCATACGTCATCGGCGAGCAAGCCACGCTGCCGCTGTCGACGACCGCGCAGTCTTATCGTGAAATCGAGATCGAGGCTTTCGATGCCAATACCGTAGAGCAGGCCTGGCACACATTGGTCATGCGTCATCCGATGTTGCGTGCGGTTGCGCTCGCTGATGGCCGTCAGCTTATCCTCGACCAGGTGACGCCATATCAATTGGTCTGCCATGACTTGTATGGCCTCGATGCCGTTGATCGTACGGCACGCTATGAGGTGATCCGCAATGAGGTGATCCGTATGCATTTGCCGCTGGATCAGTGGCCGCAATTTTGTGTGCAATCGAGCCGTAACGGTAACCGGCTCAGACTGCATATCCGCTTTAATCTGTGGATGATAGACGCCGTCAGTATCAATATAGTCTTGTCAGAGTTGCTTGCACTATGCCGTTCTCCCGCGGTTGCTTTGCCAGCCTTACCAGCGACTTTCTGTCAATACGTTGAGGCCACTGTCATTGAGGGTTCACCCGGTCAACTTTATTGGCATGAGCGGGTGCCCATCTTGCCGTTGGGACCAGAGCTGCCGTTGAGTACTACCGATGCATGCGGCAAGCCGGTTTTTGTCCATCTCGCGCATGTGATTGCGGCTGATGAATGGGGCAATTTCAGTGACCATGCGCAGCAACACGGCTTGACGCCTGACACTGCTGTGCTGGCAGTGTATGCGATGGTGCTGGCGCGTTGGAGCAAGCGTGGGCATTTCACCATCACGCTGATGCTCTCGCAGCGCCCTTTTGCGGGCAAGGAAATGGCCGATATCGTGGGCAATTTCGAGACCACGATATTGCTCGAAATTGACACCACAAAGGATCAGTCTTTTGTGGAGTTCGCCAGCACGATTCAACAACAACTATCGGCAGATATCCGACATAGAGATGTTTCTGGTATCGAGGTCGGGCGTGAAGTCAACCGGGTACAAGGCACGCCACTGGGGATGGTGGCGCCGGTGACTTTCTCGGCCATTCAGGGCAAGAGTGAGAGCAGTGAGAGCAGCAACAGTAGCAAGAGCAGCAAGAGCAGCGCCGCCAGAGCGCAAGTGCTCAAGCAAACGTTTCAGCACGCCATACATCTGGAACTGCCGCAGAACTATCTGGATCACCAGATGGTGGAGGAGCCGCAAGGGCATGTCACGCTGCATTGGAATTTTGTGGATGGGCTGTGGCAGGACAACGTTGCCGAGGATATGTTTACGTCCTATACCGCCTGTTTGCATACGCTCGCCGCCGAGATCGGCTTGTGGTCCGAGCATAAGCCGATGCTGCTGCCGGAGTCGCATCGGCAGGTGCTGGCACAGTACAACCAGACCGATGTGGTGAGCCGCGACTGTACGCTCGATCAATTAGTCACCGAACAGATTGCTGCATGTCCGAATCGGATTGCGCTCATCAATGGCATCGCCACACTGACCTACGCCGAGCTGGGGCAGCGTATCAACGACGCGCGCCGCCGTCTGGCACATATTGCTATTACTCCGGGCCGTCTGATCGGCGTGGTGTTCCCCAAGGGCTGGCAACAGATCGTAGCCGTACTCGCTATTAGCCAGTCAGGCGGCGCTTATGTACCGATCGATCCAGACCTGCCGCCATCGCGTCGACGTCAACTCATCGAACAGGCGAATATCTCGGTGGTGCTCACCAGTCGTGCGCTAGCGTCGCAACTGGATTTGCCGCCCGGCGTGGAATCGATTTGCATCGATGGGATCGCGCCGCCTTCCGTGACCACCCTGAGTGGTTCAACGCATACCCCGGACGATATCGCCTACGTTATTTTTACATCCGGCTCGACTGGCGTGCCGAAGGGTGTGGTGATCAATCATCGCGGCGCGGTCAATACGATACTCGATATCAATCGTCGTCTGGGCACGCGTGCCGCCGACAAAGTGCTGGCGCTGTCGTCGCTCAGTTTTGATTTATCGGTATTTGAAATTTTTGGGCTGCTGGGAGCGGGCGGTACGGTGCTGATCCCAACCACTGCGGAGCAGCAAGCGCCGGAGACCTGGGCGCGTCTGATCGCCCAGCATGGCATCAGTATCTGGAATTCAGTCCCCGCCATTTTTCAGTTGCTCACCGATTCTTGTGCCCAGGACAAAGTCACGCTGCCGAGTCTGAAACAGGTTTTGTTGAGCGGCGACTGGATCCCGCGCAATCTACCGGAGCAGGGCCGCGCCATCGCTACCAATGCGCGCATTTTTAGTCTGGGCGGGGCGACTGAGGCGTCGATCTGGTCCGTCATATACGAAACCGGTACCGAGGACGATAGCTGGCGCTCCATTCCTTACGGCCGTCCGCTAGCCAACCAGCAGTTGTATGTGTTCGATCATGATCTGCAACCATGTCCACTATGGAAGAGCGGCGAACTGTATATCGGCGGGCGCGGACTGGCGCTGTCTTATCTGCACGATCCGGTGCGTAGTAGCGAACGTTTCATCACACACCCGCAGACCGGGCAAAAGCTGTATCGCACCGGCGATATGGCCAGAATGCGTCCGGACGGAAATATGGAGTTCCTCGGTCGCGAAGATCACCAAATCAAAATACGCGGCTTCCGTATCGAGCCAGGAGAAATCGAATCTTTTATTCTTCAGCAACCGTCGGTGCTGGCGACCATCGTGAAAGTGGTGGGCACGGACCACGCGAATAAACGGCTGGCCGCCTTCGTTGTTCAGAAGCCCGATGCGGTACTCACGGCGGAGGCGCTCAGGGATACGCTGGGTCACATCCTGCCGCGCTATATGGTGCCCGAATTGATACATATACTGGCGTCACTACCGCTGACATCGAATGGCAAGATCGATCATCAACGGCTCGATGCGTTGTGCGTTCAATCGCTGTGCGTCGAACCCCCGGCGCAAACGCATGCAAGCAAGCCCGATGCCGCACCGGAAGATGATCTTGCGCAGGCACTGCGTCAGATATGGAAAGAGGTGCTAGCGCAGAGTGATATCGATCCTGATCTGAGTTTTTTTGCCTTGGGTGGCACCTCATTCCGGGGGCTGCAACTGGTGGCAAAAGTACGCAAACAGTTCGGCGTGCGGCTAGTGCTGGCCGACATCGGAACCGACCTGTCGCTACGCAGCATGGCGGCCCAATTGCGCCAGCGGTATGCCGGACATCGCGATCAACGCACTTCCGGCAAACTGGCACTGCTGAATTTGCGCCCGGACTTGCGCCCGGATGACGCGGCTGCCAAGACCGGGCCGACACTCTTTTGTATCCATCCGGTCGGCGGTAGCGCGCACTGTTACATGCCACTGGCCGCCCATGTCGCGCCTGTTGCACGCATCTTCGGCGTGCAAGCTGCACGCACCGCGACGACTCGGTCCGGCGTGACGGTGGGTATCGACGATCTTGCCGAGCAATATGTGGCCCTCATCCTTGGTGCCGAGCCTGTTGGTCCTTATTTACTACTGGGCTGGTCGATGGGCGCGGCCATCACCTGGGAAGTCGGGCGGCGCTTGCTCGCCAAAGGGAAAAACGTCATTTTTATGGGGTTGCTAGATCCTTACTGCGCCGCGCACAGCGAGACGCCGATCAAACCCATCACGCACGTTGAGATCCTGTTGTCGTTCTGCGACGATCTGGCAGGTTTGTCCGGTTTAAGCTTCAACAGACCGACTGCTACGCGCATGGAAGCGTTGCGCAATATGGCGCCGGACCTATTATTTACGCAATTGATAAAAGATATGGTGCGGCAAGCGATTTTGCCGCCAACGGCGCCGATGGAAGAATTGCGTGAAGTATTTCAGATTTTTGAGCGCAATACCCAAGCGCTGCTGGCCTATACGCCAGAGGCCATCAACGCCGAGGTAACGGTGTTTTATGCGCAGACCAATCTGTACGCAGCAGAGCGCTATCTGAAGCAATGGCGGCCAGTCGCCTCCAAGCTGCGTGAACATCAAACGGTAGCCGATCACTTCACGATGATGCAAGCACCGGCAATCGTGGAGATTGCCGGTGTGATCAATCGTCAGTTGGCGCGCTATCAGCCGACGGTGTAGGTGACAATGTAATACGACTCAGGATGAGTCGGCATTGCGCATCCTGAGTTGGTCAGACATCAATCGCAGATTGTGACTGCATGCGTTTGCGTAATTCAAATTTCTGAATTTTTCCGGTAGATGTTTTTGGCAGCGGCCCAAAGAAGATTGCTTTGGGCGTCTTGAATCCTGCCAACATTGTTTTACAAAAAGCGATTAACTCTTCCTCACTTACCATTGCGCCTTCTTTGAGTTCAACGAAGGCGCAAGGTGTCTCGCCCCATTTCTTATCTGGCTGTGCGACTACTGCTGCGGCCAATACGGCAGGATGGCGATACAGGGCCTCTTCGACCTCCACGCTGGAAATATTTTCTCCGCCGGAAATGATGATGTCTTTGCTGCGGTCTTTGATCTTGATGTAGCCATCGGCGGTGCAGACACCCAGGTCGCCGGTGTGAAACCAGCCGCCTGCAAATGCCTCTTGCGTGGCTTTTTCGTTTTTAAGATAGCCCTTCATACAAATGTTGCCGCGAAACATGATCTCGCCGATCTCATCGCCATCGGCGACCACCGGTTGCAGCGATATCGGATGCAAAACCGCCACCGCCGATTGCAAGTGATAACGCACGCCTTGATGCGATTTCATGCCAGCGCGCGCGTCGGCGGAGAGATCGTCCCAGCTTGGTTGTTCGGCACACACGGCCGCCGGACCATAGGTCTCGGTCAGCCCATACACATGCACCAGATCGAAACCCATTTCTTCCATCTTAGCGAGGACCGCAGCCGGTGGCGGCGAGCCGGCGACCATACCGCGCACCACGCCCTGTATCCCTTCACGCCACGCCGTTGGCGCATTGGCGAGGGCTGCATGCACAATCGGTGCGGCGCAATAGTGGGTGATGTTTTCGGTGCGGATCAGGTCGAACACCAGCTTGGGCTCAAACTTGCGCAAACAGACATTGACCCCGGCGCGCGCCGCAATCGTCCACGGAAAACACCAGCCATTGCAATGAAACATGGGCAGGGTCCACAGATAGACCGGATGTTTCGGCAAGTCCCATTCAAGAATGTTGGAGACCGCATTTAAGGCCGCGCCGCGATGGTGATACACCACGCCTTTGGGATCGCCCGTGGTGCCGGAGGTGTAATTGAGTGCGATCGCATCCCACTCATCGACCGGCGCTTGCCAGACGAACGCCGCGTCGCCGGTGGCGAGCAAGGCTTCATAGTCGGTCGCACCAAAGGCTGCAACCTCAGGGCCGAGCACGTCATGCACAGCGATGACGACCAGGTCAGGGATCTCTTGCGCAAGTTGTGCGGCCAGCTCGGCAAACTCAGTATCGACGATCAATACCTTAGCTTCACCGTGACGCAGCATGAACGCCAAAGAAGTGACATCGAGTCGGATATTCAAGGCGTTGAGCACCGCGCCCGTCATTGGCACACCAAAGTGCACTTCGACCATCGCCGGTGTATTGGGCAGCATGACGGCAACGGTGTCGCCTTTTTTGACGCCGAGTTGCTGCAAGGCACTGGCTAGTTGTCTGGTGCGCGCATAGGTCTGACGCCAGTTTTGACGCAATGGGCCATGCACGATGGCCAGCCGGTCGCCATATACTTCGGCGGCACGGGCGATGTAATCGATGGGGGTGAGGGCGACAAAATTGGCCGGATTTTTATCCAGCCCGGTGTTGAAATCGACTGTCATATTTGTCTCCTGAGGATACTGAGGCCACTATTGCTGTGGTTGAAGTCCTTCAGGCTATCACTTGCTGGCAAATTGGATGGTAATGGAGGAGGGTATTTCTAAAAAATACTTAACACAGACCACACTATTGCCCCCGGGAATGGCAGTTGACCGGCACGTGTGTGTGTTTTGGCAGCTTTCTGGCCAAGCATAATAAAAAGGGGGGTCTGTTCTTTACCAGAACAGACCCCCCTTTTTATTATGCGGACATTT
Organism: Glaciimonas sp. GG7; assembly: GCF_052976905.1. Lineage (NCBI taxonomy): Bacteria > Pseudomonadati > Pseudomonadota > Betaproteobacteria > Burkholderiales > Oxalobacteraceae > Glaciimonas > Glaciimonas sp. GG7. Next base: position 223,956 of record NZ_JBRIIQ010000001.1, read on the forward strand.
ACGCGCAGATTTTACGCAGAAAAATGCACATCAAAGGCCTGATAAAACGCCGCGCCGGTATCGGCAACTATCCATGCCAGAAGGATGACGTGATGTCCTTTCTTTCCTTGCGGAAGAACAACATTATGTTCACTTTTCGGCACCATTTTTTCCTTGTGTTGGTAATACGGAACCTCTGTATAAAAATCTTCTGAAAAGGGTGTGGTTTCAAGTTGTGCACGCGTAATACGCTGCTGTGGGTCCCACTGATCTTTCGTGATAAACCAACGATAACCACGGGTAATGTGTTTCGCGGTATAAGCCCATTGCACGTTGAATATTTGCCCTGCATGAACGTTTATTTGCGGCCAGGTAAATGCCGCGTCGGGCTTTCCCAATGCTTTTAGTTTGTCTCGCATTTCCTGATCGGTAAAGTTGACGCATGCGCGTGCATCATCTTTTCCGCCACTCAGAATAGTGCCATCGGCAGGCGGTGCATTGCTGGCACTATCGGTTTCGTAAGGGACGGGAAAGGGGCCACTCATCAACGCTGGAAAATTTTTCCCGCCTTCCATCTCATTATTTTGCCAATCACCGATTAACCCAAGTTTGGTCGCTACCAGACTGCGTGTTTCAGGTGTAGTGATGCGGCCATGCCGCATTTTAATTTCATCCATGATGTTGACTCCCGGTTGGTCGAAGGTGTCCAGTCGTGATTGCGCAGAACACACTGGCACCAGTCTTATAACAACATGGCATCGATCATCGGGGAACTGTCAATGTTGACAGTTCCAGCTTGCAGAGTATGCCGTTGTGACCCTCCCGAAAAACACTAACATTCAATCCAGCATGCATACGTTGAATACCCATTAATCATCATCGGTGGCCCTGCTCTCTGGACCCGAATTGCTGCTTTTCGCATCAAGCGTTCCATTGCCGTCGTCGATACTGTAATGAGTTTTTTTGCGCCTTGCGCATTGGCGTAACAAATCGATTCTTGCAGCAACCTTGTCGTTACCGGTGCAAGCACTGCGCCGGCAACTGACACGGTGCGGTGATGAAAATCCAGTGCGGCAAAGCGTGATAACTCCCACACGTCGGCGCTCTCAGGTGGGGGTAAGCCATGCAGAAGTTGGGGAAATACTTCGCCCAAGAGATAGGGACGATTGGTGGGGAGCAGGCGCGCGCAACCGTTTACATTTCCTTGATGGTCTTGCGCGATGACATAGACGGTATCGCTACGATCAAACTGGTCTAACTCGGCACCATTTTCTGTATTGAGTTTCCAGCCTAGTGTATCGATAAACACTTTGTGGCGATAACGCAATAGTTTGGAAAGCAGCTCCTTGGGTAAACAATCCATAGCACCAGATGTAATGCTCATAGCGCACTTTCTAAAAATGTATGCAGGCCCCAATCCTTAGCAGTATTTTTTTGGGCTGTAAACTTTGACAGTTACTCTTCATGTTGAAATGAGCAAATATTGTAAGTATGCGTTCTCAACTGCCAGTCAAAAAGAATCAAGTTTGATAAATATGAAGAGCCTTCCAAGAAATTTTTTAAACTGATGTGATGTACTCGGCAATACAACATTCATCGTCAAGATTGACATGTGCAATATCGGTTTTTAAATACAAAAATTGAGATCTGTTATGGTGTGAGCAGAATTGTCTATAGCTTCTATAAGAATTTTCTTATGGAAACGACATCTTGGGATGCGCAATGCTTAGTTGGCAAGAAAAGCAGACGGAGGCTTTATTTAGCGTAAAGAATGACGCGACATTCTTCGTAGCGTTGTTATCTGCAGCCAAAGATCTTGGGTTCGATTATTGCGCTTATGGCATGCGTATGCCTTTACCGATATCGCAGCCGAAATTAATCAGGTTCAATAATTATTCGTCCTCATGGCAACAACGTTATGAGGAGGCGAATTATCTGGAGGTTGATCCGACCGTCGTCCACGCAGCGCAATCAACGATCCCCATATTGTGGTCCGACACCATCGTTGCCGCCTCCCGGCCATTCTGGGAGGACGCGCAAGGCCATGGATTGAAGGTGGGATGTGCTCAGTCATTTCACGATGGCAGAGGTAACGTGGGATTACTCAGTCTCTCCCGCTCTGAGGATCACCTTACGATAAAAGAGCTGGGCGACATTTCCTTAAAAATATCCTGGCTGGCGCAGATTGCGCATCAGGCGCTTTCCCGCCTTTTAGTGGAAAAGCTCACGCCGGAGGCGGCAGCTAATTTAACCGCGCGCGAAGTCGAAGTGCTGCGCTGGACTGCCGATGGTAAGACGTCAAGCGAGGTTGGCGAGATCATCGGTATTTCCGAGCGGACCGTGAATTTTCATGTCAACAACACCTTGCTGAAACTCGGTGTCACCAACAAAACGGCAGTAGCCGTTAAGGCCGCAGTGTTGGGTCTGTTGTAGGTAGAGAATGACACCTTACTTAGCGCCCAAGCCGATAAACCTGAAAAGAAATACGGCTGCAATGATCCAGACAACGATGTTGACTTCTCTCAATCGACCGGTGAGCAGCTTCAACGCCGCATACGAAATAAAGCCGAAAGCAATCCCGTTAGCGATCGAATAGGTAAACGGCATCATCACGATCGTGATCACGCCGGGGACGCTTTCGGTACTGTCATCCCAATCCAGATGTGTGATTTCGCGCAACATCAGACAGGCGACATAAAACAACGCCGGTGCCGTAGCATACCCAGGGACTTCACTGGCTAATGGAGAGATAAACAAACACGCCAAAAACAGCACAGCAACCGCCAGCGCGGTCAATCCGGTGCGGCCACCGGCCTGGACTCCGGAGGCGCTTTCGACGTAAGCGGTGGTGCTGGTAGTGCCCAGCAACGTGCCGACAACAATGGCGGTACTGTCGGCTAACAAGGCGCGGTTGAGGCGTTCCATTTTGCCGTTTTTGACCAATCCGGCGCGCGTGGCAACGCCCATCATGGTGCCGGTTGCATCAAATAATTCCACCAAAAAAAACACCAGCACAATGTTCATCGCGCCCATCGACAGCGCACCCATGATGTCGAGTTTGAACAAGGTTGGCACAACAGATGGCGGCATCGAAAAGACGCCTTTGTAGGTATTTTCACCAAGCAAAAAACTCAGCAGCGTCACCGCCACAATACCGATCAGTATCGCGCCTTTGATCTTGAATCGGTCCAGCGTGACGATCAGCAAAAATCCTACGATCGCCAGAATGACCGATATTTTATGCAGATCGCCCAATGTGATGAACGTCGCCGGGTTTGCGACGACGATACCGGCGGTTTTCAGTGAAATCATCCCCAGAAACAGGCCGATACCGGCAGTGATGGCGATACGGATGGAAGCCGGAATGCCATTGACAATGATCTCCCGCACGCCGATCAGACTAATGATGACAAACAAGCAGCCGGAAATAAATACCGCCCCCAGCGCCACCTCCCAAGGCATGCCCATGCCCTTGACCACGGTATAGGCAAAGTAAGCATTGAGACCCATGCCGGGTGCCAGCGCAATCGGATAGTTTGCATAGCAAGCCATGATCAGCGTGCCGAGGGCGGCGGCGATGCAGGTCGCCACGAATACCGCGCCCTTGGGCATGCCAGCGTCGCTCAGAATCGCCGGATTGACAAAAATGATGTAGGCCATCGTCAGGAAAGTGGTCAATCCGGCGACGAGCTCGGTACGCACATCGGTACCGTTAGCGTTAAGTTTGAAGAATTTTTCGAGTAACTGCATGGTGTTCTCCTCGGCTTCAGAAGACGGCAGCGGCAAGTGACGGAATGCGTCGAAATACGCCCGGCGTGTCTTTTTTGTTTTTATGGTGCTATAGCAGGCGCATATAAAGATGTCTAACCGTCATTATCAAGGCAGTCCATATAAAACTCAAATGCTGCCGCTGGAGGAGACATACTTCGAAAATTGCGGAACAGCAAACGGCCTGCTTCTGCGATCGTTTTCTGGTCTTGGGCCTGTGCTTGGGCCGAAGCACTGGCCGTGGCGATGGCGATGGCATCTTCTACCGTTTTCCCTTGGTCACGCGCCTCGGCAATTGCCTGTGCCATAGCGCCTACGCGACGGCAACTTACCTCTTTGACCTCATCGGCTGTTGCAGTGCCGACCATGCCTATGCCGGTCGTAAGCAATAAAAAAAGGCAGTAACACCGCCATTGCGGTGTTACTGCCTTGTCTGAAGATTGCAGCTTCATCGATTTCTTTATGGACTTTTTACGCTGATGACAATGCCACTAAAATAAGCAGCCAATGCACCGATGTCGGCATCCGATAGATTTTTAGCCATGATCGTCATGACTTCATGCTGACGTGCGCCGGACCGATAATCGTTGAGCGCCTTCACAAGATACATCTCGTTCTGACCGGCAAGATTAGGCGCGTCCAACATCTTGGACAACCCATCGCTGCCATGACAGGCAAAGCATTGCCCGGCTTTCGCCGGCGCGTTGTTGGCTGCCAGCACCGGGCCGGCAACTACGCCAACCAGTGCTGCAATGCTCATACACCAGAACACATTACTGCGCCGCATACGAGACACGATAAATGGCCCCGGCATAGTCATCCGACACCAGCAACGAACCATCCGGCAAGGTGGCGATATCGACCGGGCGACCTGTGTACTCATGATTGGCCGTCAACCAACCATCAGCAAACACTTCCGTCTTGTCAGCATTGCCGTCAGCTTTGAGGGACGTAAACATCACCCGTGCACCGACTGGCGTAGTGCGGTTCCAGGAACCATGCTGGGCACTGAAAATGCCGCCTTGGTATTTTGCCGGGAACATCTTGCCGGAATAGAAGCTCATGCCCAGATCGGCAGCATGCGCGGCCATTTCGACCTGCGGGAACACCACGTCTTTAGGCGGTGTCTCGTCTTTGTATTCCACGGTACGGACTTTGCCGCCGCCGTACCAAGGGAAGCCGAAGTTCTGGCCCATCTTGGTCACGCGATTGAGTTCGCCCGGTGGCGTATCGTCACCCATGCCGTCAACCTGGTTATCGGTAAACCACAGGGTTTTATCCTTGGGATTGAAATCCATGCCGACCGAATTGCGCACGCCATGGGCATAGACTTCGCGATTTTTACCGTCGCGATCCAGGCGGATGATGCCCATCATGCCGACTTTGTTATACAGCGCAGTTCTTTCTTTGGCCGGGACATTGAAGGGATTGCCGAGGGTAATGTAGAGCTTGTTATCCGGTCCGATACGGCAGGTACGCGCACCATGATTAAAACTCTCTTCTTCCACCGGAATCAGTTCGCCTTGCGGCACGACAACGCCAGCGGCAACGTCAGGGCCTTCATAGAAAAATTCGGCTGCAGGATAGCTCAGCACACGGTTTTGCTCAATCACATACAGGATTCCATCGGGCGAAAAGCAGACGCCGTTAGGGACTTTTTGTGCGATAGACGGCGCAAACACCGACACTTCATCGGCAACCCGGGTTTTGGTGCGGTCCGTGACGGCCCAGACCCGCGTTTTGCGTGTACCGACAAAGACGATGCCGGTCGATGGTCCGACCGCCATATGGCGCGCGTCTGGGACGAGTGCATACAGATCGATCTTAAAGCCGGGCGGCAGTTTGATGGTTTTCAGATTGGCTTTGATTGCGTCGGCCTTAGCGCCCGTCTGCGGGACGGTTTCCAGATTGAGTGAGGCGCCGGTGGTTTGAAAATTCTCCAGCCGTTTCATGTTGTCTTGCGCTGATGCTGTCAACGGGCAAGCAATAGAAGCGACTGCGAGCGCCATCAAAGTTAATGTGGTTCGATTTTTCAGTTTCATTGTGTGCTATCTCCGTTATTTTTAATTGATTTTTACAGACAAATAGTTATCGTTAATACAATCTCCCTGTTGCAACACACGTGTTTTTTGTGTTTTTGAGGTACTGAAAAACACCATCTTAGTGTCGCGCAAACAATATATCACGCAATATCATAGCTATTGATTATTCTGATTACGCATAAAAATAAAGGAGGGTCTGAAATTTGCTTTCTCTTTTATCTACGTATCCAAATGGATGTCGAAAAAGTAATAATTCAATCAAACGCCGTGGCGTTATTTCATTCCACACATAGTCAACATTCACCTGATAGTGCGGCGCACGGTAGCGTCACTGCTAATCTGTGACTATAAATAAATCATATTGGAGACTTTCGTGTCTACTGCCACCCAAGCTTGCAGCCCCATCCGTTTTTTCTATCGCGGCGAAGTCCATACCGTGGACGCTGCGGCGCCAACCCGCACCATTCTTCAGCATCTGCGTGAGGACTTGCATTGCACCGGCACCAAAGAGGGCTGTGCAGAGGGTGATTGCGGTGCATGCACCGTCGTCATTGGTGAAATGGGCGCTGATGGCGTACAGATGAAATCGGTCAATTCCTGTATCCAGTTTCTGCCCACGCTTGATGGCAAGGCACTGTTTACGGTCGAGGACGTCAAACAACCCGACGGCACGATGCATCCCGTGCAACAAGCCATGGTCGAATGTCACGGCTCGCAATGCGGGTTTTGTACGCCGGGGTTTGTGATGTCGCTGTGGGATTTATATCTGAAAAACGACGGCGCGCAGTGTGGGACGGCATCCGCGCCAACGCCAGCATGGCAACCGTTGCAGCGCAAAGAGATCGATCTGGCCTTGTCCGGTAATCTATGTCGTTGCACCGGCTATCGTCCGATTATCGATGCGGCGCACCGCATGGGCGAATTGCCGCCGGTCAGTTTCGACCGCGCAGCCGTGCAAAAAGCCCTCCAGGGCCTGCAACGCGACGAGATGTTTACCTACACGCATGCTGGTCAACATTTCTACGCCCCCCGCACACTCGCCCAACTGACCGCCATCCGCGCCAGCCTTCCAACGGCGCGCATGCTGGCCGGATCGACCGACGTTGGCTTATGGGTGACCAAGCAAATGCGCGATCTGGGCGACATCATTTATCTGGGGCAAGTCAGTGAACTGACCAACATCGTCACCAACAACGACCAGCTGGAGATCGGTGCGGGCGTGACCCTCAACGACGCCTACGCTGCGCTCTCTGAACACTATCCGGAATTGCGCGAAATGTGGCAACGCTTTGCGTCCTTGCCGATCCGCAACGCCGGCACGCTCGGCGGCAACGTCGCCAACGGCTCGCCGATTGGGGATTCGCCACCGTGGCTGATCGCCTTGAATGCGCAAGTAGTGTTGCGCGGCCCGGCCGGTCAACGCGTGATGCCGCTGGAGTCGCTGTATCTGGATTACATGAAAAAAGACATGCAGCCCGATGAATTTGTCGAGTCCGTGCGCGTGCCTTTGCCACGCGTAGGTATGCAGTTCCGTACCTACAAATTGGCCAAGCGTTTCGATCAGGATATTTCGGCAGTTTGCGCCGCGTTTTCAGTGGTGATGGACGGCCCCGTGATCGGTGCTATTCGGATCGCTTTCGGCGGTATGGCCGCCACGCCAAAACGCGCCGCCAAGGCCGAAGCTGCGCTCCTGGGACAGCCGTGGGACGAGGTCCGCTTGCAAGCAGCGATGCGCTTGCTGGCAGAGGATTTTTCGCCCCTGTCCGACATGCGCGCGTCCAGCGCCTATCGCATGCAAACGGCGCAAAATTTACTCCGTCGCTTCTGGCTCGAAACCCGCCTTGACGCCCCGTTGCGCACCGATCAAGTCAATGCCTTTGCCTGCGCTTAAGGAACAGAAATGAATACCCAAACCGACGCTTTTCTGAAACAAGACGCTGCTGATGCTGTTGGTCGCGCTGCCTGGGCCGAAGTCGGCCAATCGCATCCGCACGAGTCCGCCATCCTGCACGTGCTGGGTGAGGCCACCTACACCGACGACATCCCCGAAGTTCAAGGCACGCTGCACGCCGCGCTCGGTTTGTCGCAAAAGGCCCATGCCAATATTCGCGCCATCAATCTCGATGCCGTGCGCAGTGCCACCGGCGTGGTTGCCGTCCTTGTCGCCAGCGACATTCCCGGCGTCAACGATTGCGGCCCCATCATTCATGACGACCCGATTCTGGCCGATGGCCTGGTCCAATACGTCGGCCAGCCGATCTTCGTCGTCATCGCCGACAGTCACGACAACGCCCGCCGCGCGGTGCGCAAAGTGGTGGTGGATTACGACGAATTGCCAGCGATTCTGACCCCGCAAGCAGCGCACGCAGCGCAGTCTTATGTATTGCCGCCCATGCATTTGGCACGCGGCGATTTTCAGCAAGCGTTTGCCAAGGCCCCCCATACACTGAGCGGCGAATTACTGGTCGGCGGGCAAGAACAGTTTTATCTGGAAGGTCAGATTTCTTACGCGATTCCTAAAGAAGGCAACGGCATGCTGGTGCTGTGTTCGACCCAGCATCCGTCCGAGATGCAACACGTCGTCGCGCACGCTTTAGGTTTGCACGCCCACAATATCGTCGTCGAATGTCGGCGTATGGGCGGCGGCTTTGGCGGCAAAGAATCGCAATCAGCCTTGTGGGCCGCAGTGGCCGCGATTGCGGCGCAAAAGCTCAAGCGCCCGGTCAAGCTACGTGCCGACCGTGACGACGACATGATGGTCACCGGCAAGCGTCATTGCTTTCATTACGACTACGAAGTCGGCTATGACGATACCGGGCGGATTGTCGGCGCACGCGTCGAAATGGTCAGCCGCGCCGGTTATTCGGCCGACTTATCGGCCCCCGTGGCGACCCGCGCCGTCTGCCATTTCGACAACGCGTATTACTTATCCGACGTCGATATCCGCGCCATGTGCGGCAAAACCAATACCCAGTCGAACACCGCCTTCCGTGGCTTTGGTGGCCCGCAAGGCGCGATTGCGATTGAGTATATTCTCGACGAGATCGCCCGCAATCTGGATCGGGACGCGCTCGATATTCGCAAGATTAACTTTTACGGACGCAACGATGCCGAAGGCCGCAACTTCACGCAATACGGCCAGAAAGTAGTCGACAACGTGATCCACGAACTGGTCGATGCGTTAGAAGCCAGCAGCGATTACCGTCAACGCCGCGCGGCCATCGCCGCCTTCAACGCCAGCAGCCCGGTGCTCAAAAAAGGTCTGGCATTGACGCCGCTTAAATTCGGCATCGCCTTCAATGTCACGCACTTAAATCAAGCCGGTGCCTTGGTCCACGTCTACACCGACGGTTCCGTGCTGGTCAATCACGGCGGCACCGAAATGGGGCAGGGCGTCAATACCAAAGTCGCGCAGGTTGTCGCCCATGCGTTAGGCATACCGCTGGCACTGGTGCGTGTCACCGCCACCGACACCAGCAAGGTCGCCAATACATCGGCGACCGCCGCCTCCACGGGCGCGGACTTGAACGGTAAAGCCGCACAAAATGCGGCCCATACAATCCGCGAACGCTTGGCCGCCTTTTTTGCGCAGATGCACGATGGCGATATCACCGATGTGACGTTTGCCGCCGGTGTGATCCAGATGGGCGCGCATCACATCACCTTTGCCGATCTGGTTCAAAAGGCCTACATGGCGCGGGTGCAATTATGGTCCGATGGCTTCTACGCCACGCCCGGTTTGTACTGGGATTCCAAAACCATGACCGGCCATCCGTTCTCTTATTTTGCCTATGGCGCATCGGTCTCCGAAGTGGTGGTCGATACCCTGACCGGCGAATGGCGCTTGCTGCGTGCCGACGCGCTGTACGACGCCGGTGCATCGCTCAATCCCGCCATCGATTTAGGCCAGGTGGAGGGTGCGTTTATTCAAGGCATGGGCTGGCTGACGACGGAAGAATTGTGGTGGAACAAAGACGGCAAATTGATGACCCACGCACCGTCTACCTACAAAATTCCGGCGGTGTCGGATTGTCCGCAAGACTTCCGCGTTAAGTTGTTTAAGAACAGCAACGTCGAAGACAGCATTCACCGCTCCAAAGCCGTGGGCGAGCCGCCGTTGTTGTTGCCGTTCTCGGTATTTTTTGCCATCCGTGACGCCGTCGCCAGTGTCGCTGGTCACCGCTACAACCCGCCGCTAAACGCCCCGGCGACGAGTGAAGCGATTTTGAATGCGATCACGGCCGTTGAAACGCTGGCCGCTGCTGTCCAAAGGTAAACATCATGACCACCTGGCTCACCGCACTGACCACGTTGATGAAGCAGCCGACCCCGGCCAGCCCGGCGATTCTGATCACCGTCGCGCAGGTTGAGGGCTCTGGCCCGCGTGAGCCGGGCGCGAAGATGATCGTCACGTCGCTGGCGCAATTCGACACCATCGGCGGCGGCCATTTGGAGTTACGCGCCATCGATATCGCCCGTCAAATGCTGCGCGAAAAATTGACACTATCGAGCGAGCGACGCTTAGAACGCTTTCCCTTAGGCCCATCGCTAGGTCAATGCTGTGGCGGCGTAGTGCACTTAGCGTTTGAGCGCGTCGATGCCAACGCTGCCGAGTATTTCAACTATCTGCAATTGCGTCTGAGTCGTGCCCAAGACAGTTGGCGCTTAGTCGCCCTTGATAGCGATATCGCCACCAGTCTGTGCGACGCCGAAGGCCAGCGTATGCATGGGCCGGGCATGCTGCCGACCTTACCCGCATTAAAGGATGGCGCAATGATCTTGCGCGACGCGGCAGGCCAGCGTTGGCTGCTCGATGGCTGTCTGGCACCGCGTCCGCAATTATTTTTATTCGGCGCAGGCCATGTGGGTGCCGCGATCGTCAGAGCGTTAGCATCGATTCGTGCTTGTCCGTGGTACTCGGCATAGAACTACTGAGTCGGAGAC